>CBDTYX010000312.1:0-2353 GCA_965364745.1 uncultured Desulfovibrionaceae bacterium
TTTCCCCCCCCCGCACCCCTCCCTTTCCTTAACCCTGATTGGGAGAGAGCAGGGTAGGGGATGGTTGCCGCCGTTCGGCATTGCTCCTGAGGAGAATACCGGGCAAACGCGCCGATAACCCGGGCCGAAAAAACTGTGCCGGAAAGTCAGATCGGTAAACGGGCGCGGGGAAAAACAAAAGCGGAAAGGATCGGCCCGTAAAGAAAAGGGAGCCTTAAGCTTATTTTGCTTAAGGCTCCCTTTTTGCGCTTTTTACAGCCGTGTTACAGCAGTTGGATCAGCTGCAGCAGATTGGTGATGGTGTAATCGGCGTTGTTGTTCAGGGGCAGTTCTTTTTCGCTGTATTCGCCGGTGAGCACCAGAGCCCCGGCAATGCCCGCGTTGCGCGCGCCGTCCACGTCGATGTCGATGTTGTCGCCGACCATCAGCACTTCGCGGTTGTTTAAGTTCAGGTCATTAAGCGCGATGTCGAACATCATGCGCGAAGGCTTGCCGATCCACACCCCGGCGTGGCCGGTGGCCAGTTCCAGCATTTTGCCGTAGCCGCCCACGGTAATTTCCGGGCCGGTTTTTTCAATGGAGGTGATGTTGGGGATCATGACCAGGAGCTTGGCCCCGGCCAGCAGCTGGTTATACATGCGGTTGATGTTGGCGAAGGTGAAGCCGTCGCGGGCGTCGCCCAACACCAGAAACTCGGGGTTTTCCTCATCAACGGCGAATTCTTTGAATTCGTCCGTGCCCCGGCCGTCAATGATCACCCGGATGCTGCGCGCGTTTACCGAGCGCAAATAAGCGGCCGAAGCCGAAGACGCCGTGACCACATGCTCGGGCATAACCCCGGTGAAGCCCAGCTTTTGCAGCTTTTCGGCCATGCTTTGCCGCGATTGCAGCGTGGAGTTGGACAGCAGGCGGAAGGGAATATTGTTGTTCAGCAGATGATTGATAAAGTCCATGGCCCCGGCGCAGGGCTCGCCCTTGTATTCCAGCACGCCGTAAATATCGAGGAGTACGCCCTTGAAGGGCAACCGGTCTTTGAGGCTTAAATTTTTGGATTGCAAAACCATGTTCGGTCCTTTGCACTGAGCGGTTTAAAATAGTGTTTCGTCAAGACCGCCAGTTTGCCATAATCCAGTCTATTTTAAAAGAATTTTTTCCATGGAAAATATCGACTGAACGGCCTGCCGTAAAAACAGCGGCAGCTGAAAAAACCGGCGGCCGCTCTCGGCGGCAGATTCGGTTTTTGGGATGCGCGGGCTTAAGGGCACCTAACTCTTGAAATAACTGACCGACCAATTGGGGTTCAGGAGGGGGAGAGGTCTGGAGAGGGGGAACCCGCCTCCAGCGGTGCGAAGCGAAGCGCAGCACAGCCGTTAGGCGAGCCCGCAAGGGAGCGAGCCTTACGGATGAGGACAGCAGAGATAAGGGGCTCAGCTCCTTGGGGTTCCCCCTCTCCGGAAATCATCTCAACCGAAAAATGTTCTAGGGCCGCTCCCAGGCGCGCGCCCGTTTGACGGCCCGCCGCCAAGCCGACAGCAGGGCGTTGCGTTCAAGGGCGGGCATGCGGGGTTCAAAGCGCCGCTCTTCCCGCCACTGGCCGCTGATGGCCTCTTGCGACGGCCAGAAGCCGGACGCGAGGCCCGCCAGGTAAGCCGCGCCCATGGCTGTTGTTTCCGTAATTTTGGGTCGCACCACGGGTATGCCCAAAATATCCGCCTGAAACTGCATGAGCAGATTATTGCAGGCCGCGCCGCCGTCCACCCGCAGCTCGTTGATGGCCACCCCGGAATCATCCTGCATGGCCTCAAGCACGTCCGCGGTTTGAAAGGCGATGCTCTCCAGGGTGGCTCTGGCGATGTGGGCCTTGGTGCTGCCGCGCGACATGCCCACAGTGGCGCCGCGCGCGTAAGCGTCCCAATACGGCGCGCCCAGGCCCACAAAGGCGGGCACCAAAAAAACCCCGCCGTTGTCCGGCACCGAGGCGGCCAGGCTCTCCACCTCGGAAGCGTGGGAAATAATGCCCAGTGAGTCGCGCAGCCACTGCACGGCGGCGCCGGCCATGAACACGCTGCCTTCAAGGGCGTATTCCGTTTTCGCGCCTATTTTCCAGGCAATGGTGGTCAGCAGATTGTTCTCCGAAACCGCGGGCTCCCCGCCGGTGTTCAGCAGCATGAAACAGCCCGTGCCGTATGTATTTTTAGCCATGCCCTTTTTAACGCAAGCCTGCCCGAAGGTCGCGGCCTGCTGGTCGCCGGCCATGCCGGCGATGGGAACGGCCCCGCCCAGCGCATCAGCCGTCATATGTCCGTATATTTCGCTGGACGAGGCTACTTTGGGCAGCATGTTGCGGGGGATA
>CBDTYX010000313.1:0-2328 GCA_965364745.1 uncultured Desulfovibrionaceae bacterium
TCGGTAACCGCGCGCACGGACTCGTCCATTTCAGCCATTTCCGCAATGCCGCCGGCGTTGTCGGTAATGGGGCCATAAGCGTCAATGGCCACGATAATGCCGGTCATGGACAGCATGGAGGTGGCGGCAATGGCGATGCCGTAAAGTCCGGCCAACGCGTAGGAAGCCCAGATGGCGGCGCACACTGCGAGCACGGGCCAGGCCGTGGCTTTCATGGACAGGCCGAGGCCGGCGATGATGTTGGTGGCATGGCCGGTCTGGGAAGCGGAGGCGATTTTCTGCACCGGGCTGTAGTGGGTGCTGGTGTAAAATTCAGTGATGTACACCAGAAGGCCGGTAAGCACGAGACCAATGGCGGCCGAGAAGAATAAGGCCATGTGCGCGTTGGTGTCCGGCCCCAAAGCATCGACGGGAATCAGCGCCGTGGTGATGGGGTAGAAAGCGACCATGGAAATAAGCCCGGCGATGATCAGGCCGCGATACAGGGCGTTCATGATCTTGGCGCCGTCTTTGCCGCGCACGAAGAAGCAGCCGATGACCGAGGCCACTATGGACGCTCCCCCCAGGGCCAGGGGATATACGGCGGCTTCAAAAGCGGCGTTGGTGATCATCAGCGCGCCCAAAAGCATGGTGGCGATGATGGTCACTGCATAGGTTTCAAACAGGTCGGCGGCCATGCCCGCGCAGTCGCCCACGTTGTCGCCCACGTTATCGGCGATAACCGCGGGGTTGCGGGGGTCATCTTCAGGAATGCCGGCTTCCACTTTGCCCACAAGGTCAGCGCCCACGTCGGCGCCCTTGGTGAATATGCCGCCGCCCAAACGCGCGAAAATTGAGATCAGAGAGCCGCCAAAGCCAAGCCCCACCAAGGGCTTGATCACTTCGCTCATGGGCAGGCCGGCTACGGCCGTGGAATTGAGGAAATAAAAATAACCGGCCACGCCAAAGAGCCCGAGGCCCACCACCAGCATGCCGGTGATGGCCCCGCCCTGGAAGGCCACGCTTAAAGCCTGGGGCAGACCGGAACGAGCGGCTTCAGCGGTGCGCACGTTGGCGCGCACAGAAACGTTCATGCCCACATAGCCGGCAATGCCGGACAATACCGCGCCCACGGCGAAACCAAGAGCGGTATTGCGGTCAAGCAAGCCCCAGATCAGCGCGAACAACACCACGCCCACGAGGCCGATGGTCATGTATTGACGGTTAAGATAAGCCTTGGCGCCTTCCTGCACCGCGCCGGCAATGGCTCTCATGCGCTCGTTGCCGTCGGGCAGGGCCAGAATCTTTATGCTGGCGGCTATCCCGTAAACGACGGCAAGCAGCGCGCACCCCAATGCACACCACAATCCCACATTTGCAGACATGTCACTTCTCCTGAAAACAGTAGTTAAAGTATTAAATTGTTCCGGACAAACCATCTTTGTCCGGCGCATTAATCACACAGTCAGGCGTTAACAGCTTCTTTTCACTAAAAAAACACGCCTGTAAAGGCGCGTTTTACGGTCGGCAGAGCATTGCTCCCTGCGCCATGAAGCGCTTTTTAATATCCGCTTATTTTTGAATTGTCAACTATCGGGCGGCTATAATTGCCCGATTTTCAAGAAATAATCCTAAGATTACAGTAGAAGCCCGCCGAGCGCGCAGGCTATGGCCACGGCAAAGACCGCATATGCCCGCCTTGTGCGCAGAGCCATAAATCCCCCCATGGCCGCGCCCAAAGTCCAAAGCAAGCCCCAGTTCAGCCAGGGAAACACCGGCAAGTAAACCCAGTCAACCAGAAGGTGTCCAAAATTTTCGACAATCGTGTAGCACCCGGCAAAGACCACAGCTTGCAGCCCCATAAGCTTTAAAATGCATTGCGCAAATACGCGGCCGGGCAGATTATATTGGCGGGCGGCCTCCCCTCTTTCCACCAAAATAAAATACAGCATGGATTGACGTTGGCGCATCCAGCGTTCCACCGCCGCCCCGGTCAACGCCCAGGGCACGGAAAGCAGGAGAGGCAACGGCAATTGCCGCACCTCATAGATATCAAAATAATCGACCAACAGCAGACACATAAGTAAAGACATGGCTCCGAACGGCGGGATGTACGTGCCCACATACATAAGATCCAGCCAGAACAATTCAAAGAAAAGCGCGAGCTTAAGGGCCATTTCCCACTCACCGGTAAATGCGGCCCAAATTATGCCTACCACCAGAGGCCTGTCCAGCAAGCCCGCGCACACGGAATAGCGAAACACCGCCGCCACGCAAAACAGCAAAATGGCGAACAGCATCAGCGGAGCCGGCAGTGACAGACTCTCCAACTCACCACTCCTCTAAATG
>CBDTYX010000314.1:0-2307 GCA_965364745.1 uncultured Desulfovibrionaceae bacterium
AAATTGCCGCCGCTGAAGCCGCGCCTGCGGAGGCCCCCGCCGAAGCGGCCGCAGCGCAGGAAGAAAAGAACTAAACTTATCTGCGCGCCAAAATGCTGAATCGGAAGCGGACCCTTCGGGGTCCGCTTTTTTATGCGAAGAAGCCGCCTTGTGCGGAAAACCCGGTCAGTATTCGGCCTCGACCGGCGTGTTTCGGCATTGCTCACGGACCTCAAACCAGGTAAAAAAAGACATGTACTTACGACTGTACACTTGGGGTTTATTGCTGCTGGCGTCGGCCCTGCTGGTTCAGGCGCTTTTTTTTGAATCGGATGGGCCCAAAGCCGAGCCTGAACCCTTGCGCGCCCTTTCGCAGCCGGAGGAGTTCGGGCTGAAAGATCTGAGCACCGCGCTTATGGAGGCAAAAGATGTTGCCGGGGAGGCTAAGGCGGCGGCCGCGGAAACATACGATGCCTCCGGCATAGCCGCTTCAATCTTGCTGGCCGCGGCCGAAAAACTGCGCATTGTGCCCGTGGACGGGCCAATCTCTTCGGAATTCGGCTCGCGCGTGCTTATTTCCTTCAGCCGCCCCCGGATGCACAGCGGCGTGGATATTAAGGCAAGGCGGGGCACGCCGGTAAAAGCGGCCGGCGCGGGCACGGTCGTCTTTGCCGGGCGCAACGGCACCTACGGCGTGATGGTTAAAATCGACCACGGCGACAATCTTTCCACTTGCTACGCGCACATGGACAAAAGCCTGGTCAAGGCGGGCGACGTGGTCGAGGCCGGGCAGGAAATCGGCGTAGTGGGCAAAACCGGCAAGACTACCGGTGTGAATCTGCACCTGGAAGTGCGGATCAACAACAAATGCATTGACCCGCGGCTGGTGTTCACCTGGCCGCCCAGCCCGCCCAGAAAGCCTAAGCCTCAACTTCCCTAACTTGCTTATTGACATTAAGGCGGAAGTGCCGGATAAATTATGGAAGGCTGCCCTGTCCCCGTGCCCGGCCAACCGGGTCGTGCACGGAAGGGTCCGAATTTTAAAGAAAAATCGATTTCTTGCGCAAGGAGAAACAAGAATGGTTCTTAAGTTTGGTAGAATTGCACTAGTGGTATCTTTGTTGGTTATTTGCGCCATGGCCTCGGCTTGCGGCAAGGGCGGCTATAAATATCCGGGCATGGCTCTTGCGCCGGACCCCACCGACCCCGGCTCCACAGCCGTGTACCCCCAGGAAGGCGGCAAGGCTTCCGTTACCGGCAAGACCGTGGTCTTTAACGCCGGCGGCTCGGAAGTTCCCGATTACGTATTCGGCGGCGTCAGCCCCGATGAAGGCGTGATCGTGTCCGACAACAAGGTGACCGTCAACGGCGGTGAAATCGCCGAGCACGCTTACGGCGGTTATTCGCAGGAAGGTAAAGCCCTGAACAATACCCTGACCGTTAACGACGGCAAGATGCTTTCAGCCTTTGCCGGCGGCTCGCGTCTCGATTCTTCGGGCAACGCGCTGTACATCAACGGCGGCGCTTTGCGCGTCGACCGCGACGGCGACAGCGTCTTCGGCGGTTACGCCTGGGGCGGCGTGGCCAACAATAACAAGCTTATCGTCACCGGCGGCGACCTGCCCGGCTCCATTTACGGCGGCTGGGCCCGCAAAGGCACCGCCACCGGCAACACCGTTGAAATTTCCGGCAGCCCCAAGATCGGCGCGACCGTGTACGCCGGCTATATTGATGACGCCCAGCCCGGCGACGGCCAGGACGCCGTGAGCGGCAACAAGATCTTCATTAAGGACTTCTCCGGCGCAATTCCCATGCTGCGCAACGCGGAATTGGTCATCATCGCCCCCACGGCCACCGTGACCTTCCCCAACGCCCATGACGTGAACATCGCCAACGTGAGCCGCCTGCTCAACGAAGGCGCCATCGTGCTGGAAGGCGCGCCCGTGGTCTGGCAAAACACCACCTACTTCGGCACCGGCCGCATTGTTGTCAGCCCGGCCAAGGGCGACTCCGGCCTCGTGCTGGATACCGGCATTATTGAAGCGCCCCTGCGCCTGGAAGTGACGGGCGATGTCGGCGCCTTCAGCGGCAGACCTGTGGTGGTCCTGGTCAGCCCGACCTTCGGCAAGAACTTTGACCGCAAGGAAGCCGTGCAACTGGTCAACAGCACAGCCGGCGGCAAAACTCTGACCCTTGAGCGCACCGTGGACGGCGCCAACGACGTCTGGAAACTGAGCGCGCAGTAACGACGAAGACACCGGGGAGGGAGGAACCAAAAGGGTCACGGACCCTTTAGGCTCCCCCTCCCCGGCCCCCTCCCCCTCCTTA
>CBDTYX010000315.1:0-2302 GCA_965364745.1 uncultured Desulfovibrionaceae bacterium
GGTCCGGGGAGGGAAAACCTAAAGGGGCTTAGCTCCTTTTGGTTTTCCCTCCCCGGCGCGCCGGGCCTATTCCTTCACGATCCGGCCTTGCAGGCGGGGGGCGAGAGGGGTGTTTTTACGCAAATGCCCGCTGACGACATTGCTGAGCAGCAGGCCGGTGTCTTGCCAGGTTAAGGATTCAAACATGGTGAAGCCGTCGCCGCCGCCGGCGAGATAATCTATGGAGGCCACGCGGTAGGCGGCGTTGGGGTCGAGGGGGCGCAGCTCGCCGTGCGCATCGGCTATGCGTACGGAAATGACGCGCTGCCCGGCCGGGCGGGCGGGATCAAAGGCATAGGCCAGCCCGGCCACTTGCAGAAAGCGGCCTTTGTCCCGGCCGTAATCGCTGACGCCGTGCTCGAGGGCGGCCAGCAGCACGCGGCCGGGCATGTCGGCCGCCGCCGCATAATTGGTGAAGGGGAAGGCGGCCAGCACATCGCCCATGGTTACCGGGCCGCCGGGCAGGGAGTTGCGCAGGGCGCCGCCGTTGATGAGGGCCACGTCGATTTTTCGGCCGGGCAGAGCCAGGAGGGCGTCGGCCGCGATGTCGCCGGAGAGGCATTCTTCGGCGCGGCAGATGCGCACATCGGGCGCTTCCAGGGGCCTGCCCGCAAAGCCGGGCACGTTGATGCGGGCCACCGGCTCGGCCATAAGGGCGCCGATGGGCCGGGCGCGGTCGGCCAGCAGCGCGGCGAGATCGGAATTTAAGGCGGGCGCGCGCATGGCTTTCAGGTTTTCGTCATTAAGGGCGATGGGCTCGCCGCTCCAGGCTTTGGCCACCCCTTCGCGGTCGAAGGCGACGTTCAAATCGCCCAGAAGGCTGCCGCCGAAAGAGGCGGTGACCACGAGCACGGGCTCGCCCGCGGGCGAGGTTTCCACAATGGGGTAAGGCCCTTCGGCGGCGGCATCGACGTTGGAGAGCAGGGAGTGGGAGTGGCCGCCCACGATGACGTCCACGCCGGACACAGCGCGGGCCAGTTCGCGGTCTTTGAAAAGGCCCACGTGGGTGACGGCGATGATGATGTTCACGCCCTCGGCGGTGAGCTCGTCCACCGCGCGCCTTAAGGCTTCGGTTTCATCGCTGAAGCGCACATCGGGGCCGGCCGAGGAATCGCGGGCGGTGTCCGTGGTCAGAATGCCGATGAGGCCTACGCTGCGGCCGCCGATATTCAGCACTGTCCAGGCTTGGGGGAGCTTGCCTGCGCCGCTTTTGAAAACCAGGGCCGGGTCCGTCTCCATATTGGCCGCGAGCACGGGCATGCGCAGAAGCCCCACCAGGCGCAGGAACTGTTCCGGGCCGTCGTCGAATTCGTGATTGCCGGGGCAGAAGGCGTCATAGCCCACGGCGTTTATGACCTGGGCGGCCAGGCCTTCCTTGTGAAGATTGTAAAAAAGCGTGCCCTGAAACTCGTCGCCGGCGTCGAGAAGAACGACGTTGGCCTCTTTCGCGCGCACGGCCTGCACAGCGGCCAGAAGACGCAAAGAGTCGCCGGAGCCGCCCGCGCACACCGGCTCGTAGCAGATGCGCCCCTCGGCGGTAAGGCCGCCGTAAGCGGCGTGGATATCGTTGGTATGCAGGATGGTTAAAGTGTAACCGGCGCCGGGAACCGGCCGGGAAGCGTCCTCGGCGCGATCTTTGGCGCAGGCGGCCGCCAGGATGAAAACAAAGAGCAGGGCCGGCGCAGCGGCGCGGCGGGCCAAGGCGGAAGCGAAAGCGATAAAGGCGCGGGATTGCTTGTTCATGGCGCAGCTCCTTGCGGTTTTCCGCACTATGCGGCAAAAGCCGTTTAAAAGCAACGGGCGAAGCATTTCGCTCAAATATAGCCGGGGGGGATGCTTGAAAAATTCCTTTACCGATACCTGAAAACTTTCCGGCGCAAGACAACGTTTTTTTTCCGGAAGGCCTTGCGTAAATCTAAAATCGGTGCAATAATATTTACCTAAGCGATAGTTTACGGCATGCGCGATTTTGCAGCGCCAACATTTTATCACTGCCAGGTTTGGTGGTATGCTGCTCCGGCACTATTTATCCAGGGTTTTCTTGCAAGGCGGCCTCCCGGTTCGGGCGGCTGTTTTTGCGTGGAGCGCCGGACGCCGCCCCGCGCGGCAAAGCCGCTGCAAAATAAAAACCACGGCCCTTGGCGCGGCCTTCCGCCTGGCGCTTTGCCTCGGCCTCGCGGCCGGGCCCCTCGCGGCCCGGGCCGAAAACGGCGCCGTCCTCGCCCCCGTGCCCCGGCATACCATCAGCGACGGCCTGGAGCTT
>CBDTYX010000316.1:0-2292 GCA_965364745.1 uncultured Desulfovibrionaceae bacterium
GGCCGAGCCGGACTCAGACGGGCGCTTTCGCCCGCAAGGCATCCCAAGTGGGCGAGGGCGCGCCCGCCGGGCCGGAGGGCTTGAGCTGCGCCATCGTCAAAACTGCTGACGGCGATTACTCGGTGTATTGGCCCGGTCTGCGCAACACGCAGTTGAAATACATTTCGGAGGAAGTGCGCAGAAAGATCGCCCAATCCGATACCTTGAAACAACAATTGCGTGACCACGGCTATGTGCAAATCGTCTATGGCCCCACGGAAAAGGGAACCACATATGATTTTAACACCCGAACGCTGACCGTCGCCGAAATAAAAAGGGACGACGCCAAGGCGACCACGGGCAGCCTGGCCCATGAAGCCGGCCATATCGCCGGCCCTGAAATTGACTGGTCATCGGTGGAAAGCTGTTTAAACAGCGAAGGCGCGGCTCAGCTGAACAGGATCAGAGTCCGAAATGAAATTCTCGCAAAAACAGGCGAGGACATCGGCATCGGCGGCAGACTGGAAAACCGGTCTGCATATTTAGGAATATATGACCAATATACAGCAGGTAAAATAACTTATCTTGAGGCCATAACCGGAATAGGAGATATATATGGCGCCAAAGAATATCATTCTGCTGCTCCTCATCTTACTTATCGTAAGTACTATGAGCAAGAATGTGCAAAGCGAGCCGATGTCCAAATATAAAAAATCAATAAGTATAAAGCTGAATACAGATATATTTGGATTGCTGAATTTACTTAAAGATGAATTGCCTTTGACCAGGCAAAAAATTGCAAATTCCGGATTTGATTTATCCAATGTAAATAAATATGAATGGCATGATGAATATATTGCACCTAAGATTATGCTTATGGATGGCGCAATTTTAAATTATGCTAAATTGATAACTATGAATATAGAAGGAGGTATAGATATATTTTTTATATTTAGGATAAAGAATAAAATGATTACTCGCCAGGAATTGGAAAGTCAATTGGGTACGTTTGTGGTTTCTTACGGAGATGGCCTGGTGAATAATGCGGTAATAACATATCAAAGGAAAATTGGAGAATCGTATATATTTGCAACCTATACGAGCGAACCTCCAAATATATTGCTCAATGTATCATTCAGTTCAATTGAACCCTTAGAACAATAACCCCAAACATTCAGGCCGGAGTCGGCGGGCAGCCGACTCCGGCCTGAACTTTCCCCAACAATGTTACGTTATTTCAACGGCGCGGGCATGGCGCAACCACAAATTTTCCGCCGCGCGGCTCGCCGCCGTTCTGGCAGCCGGGATTTTTGGCTTGCCCCCCAATAAGGGTCAAGGAGGGGGAGAGGTACGGAGAGGGGGAACCATCAGGGGATAATCCCCTGGTGGTTCCCCCTCTCCGTAAATTTCTTCGTCCCCTGCCGTTTCCCGCGTCGCCTACGGCAACACCGCGGACACGTCGGGAATTTTGGGCTGCGCGGCATCGGCGGGCGGCGGGAAGGGCGGCAGGGCGCGCAGGGGTTTGCCTTGCGGGTTCCTTGCGCCGCGCGGGTTTTGCGCGCCGGGGGGCGGGTTTTTGCTCGCTTCGCCGGGGGCTTGGGCGTCCAGGCGTCCTTCCAGGGCGAAGTTGACGGCGCGTTCCGGGGCGGGCGGCGCGCCGGGCGGGGTTTCAGCCTTGGCTTCCAGCACCGGGGGCAGGTCTTCGCCTTTCCGTGGCGCGTCAATGTATTCTGAAAGGGTGACAAAACGGCAGCCCGCGCCGAGCAGGGCGTCGAGAATTTCCGACATGCGCTCCACAGTCAGGCGGTGGGTGTCGTGAAAGAGGAAAACCCCGCGCAAAGGCGCGCCGCTGTATAGCATCTGCATGTTGGAGAGCATATCGTCCAGTTCGGCGTAATTGCGCCAATCCTGGCTGTCGGCGGTCCACATGACGATGTGGCCGTCCATTTCCTGCACCACGTTAATGGTGTTGTGGTCGTAATAGCCGAAGGGCGGGCGCACAAAGCGGGGGTTTGCGCCAAGCTCGCGCAAAAGCGCGTCCAGCTTGCGCAAATCGTCCTGCTGGGCCTGGGGCGATTGCTTGCGCAGGGCCGTGTGCGAAAAGGAGTGGTTGCCCACCTCGTGCCCTTCGGCCAGCATGCGCCTTATAATGTCCGGGCGGCGCTGCACCTGGGCGCCCACCACAAAAAAGGTGGCCGGAATGTTGTAGCGGGCCAGGGTGTCCAGTAGCTCGGCCGTGTAGGGGCTGGGCCCGTCGTCAAAGGTCAGGGCGCACATGTTGTTGGAAATGCCCAGGCGCATAAGCTCCAGGCC
>CBDTYX010000317.1:0-2261 GCA_965364745.1 uncultured Desulfovibrionaceae bacterium
CGCTTCGGCGAGCGCGAATCCGGCCCGCAAGTGGGCGTGGCCACGGGCCTCGCCTGGACGGAAATGGGCGGCGACATGCTCGTTGTGGAAACCGCCATTATGCCCGGCACGGGCAAGATTTCCATTACCGGCAAGCTGGGCGAAGTGATGACCGAATCGGCCAAGGCCGCCTTCTCTTATCTGCGCTCCCGCTCCGATTTGCTCGGCCTTAAGGATGACTTCCACAAGGAAATCGACTTGCACATCCACGTGCCCGAAGGGGCCACCCCCAAAGACGGGCCTTCGGCGGGCATCACCATCGCCACGTCCATGGCTTCGGCGCTTATGGGCATTCCCATTGACCACACCGTGGCCATGACCGGAGAAATTACCCTGCGCGGACGCGTGCTGCCCATCGGCGGCCTGCGTGAAAAACTGCTGGCCGCGCACCGTGGCCAGATCAAAAAGGTGCTCATCCCCAAGGAAAACGAAAAAGACCTTAAGGATGTGCCGGCGGAAATTCTGCGCTCTCTGGAGATCATCACCGTGGAAGACGTGGATGAAGTGCTGCCCCAGGCTCTCATGACCGGCGGTGAGCCGGTGTTCAAAAAACGCCTGGAGGGAAGTTCGCTGCACATCAAGCTGCGCGAAGACTTTATGGGCGACCCCACGCCAACAACTGCGCACTAGTTCGGCAAGGAGACTTAAGACGCGAGCGCCGGCATGAACCGAGCAAGCAAATGCTCATTTCATGCCGGCGCATTTTTATACTCCGCAAAGAAAAGCCATGGCTCAAAAACTCGTCTCCATAAAATTCAACAATCCTTTCAAGCCGTATAAAAGCCGGAAACGCGGACGCGGCGGTTCCCCCGGCCTTTTGCGCGGCCTGACGCGCCGCAAAAAACTAAGTTGGCTGCTTTTCGCTCTGGCCGTTACGGTCGGCGCGTTTTTTTGGGGCCAAGGCAAAATTGTTTCCGTAGCCGACGGCGACACCGTGACCCTGCTCACGCAGGAAGGACCCTTGAAAGTGCGCCTCTATGGCATTGACTGCCCGGAAAGCGGGCAGAGCTTTGGCCAGGAAGCCGCCGACTATGTTTCAGAGGTGGCCCTGTTTGAGGAAGTGAAGCTGCAGGTGTTGAACACGGACCGCTACGGCCGCAGCGTGGCTTTAGTGGCCCTGCCCGACGGGCGGCTGCTCAATGAGCTCCTTCTTGATGAGGGCCTGGCCTGGGTTTATCCGGACTACTGCAAAGATCCGCGTTGCGCGGGCTGGCTGCTTAAAGAGCAACTCGCCAAAGCGCGGGGCAAGGGGCTGTGGAGCGAGAAAGACCCCTTGCCGCCCTGGAAGTGGCGGCAGAAAAACAAATAGCCGCACCGCCGGGCGCACGGCCGCCGGCGTAAAAAAAGAGGCCACCCGCTTGGGCAGCCCCTTAAGTTTTTCTGGTCGGGATGAAAGGATTTGAACCTTCGACTTCAACGTCCCGAACGTTGCGCTCTAGCCAAACTGAGCCACATCCCGTGCCTTTGCCATATAGTCCAAGCAGGGGAGATGCGCAAGCTTTTTTTCACAACCGGCAAGCCTTTGCCAAAGTTCAGTCGCCAGCGCACCTGGCCTTTTAAACTTCGCGCGATTTTATAGTACGGACAATACTTTAAGGTTGTAAAATAAAATACTATGCTTTAACCTTGCAGGGTGATAAACTATAATATCCGGACCGGATGCTTGAACTATTCCCGGATCAAGCAGCGCCGCGCAGCCGAGACGACAGGGGCTGAATCTCACAACCCCGCTCGCCGGATTTTTTGAAAACAGGAGACGAAGTGGCAGGCAATGATCAATGTTGTTGTTATAGATGATTCTGCATTTATTCGTAACTGGCTGACCATGCTGCTGGAGAAAGACCCGGGAATAAAAGTCGTTGCCGCCGCCAAAGACGGACTGGACGGCATAGAAGCCATTCGCAAGCATGACCCGGATGTGGTCACCCTGGATATAGAAATGCCCAGAATGAACGGCCTGGAGGCCCTGGCCGTAATCATGAAGGAAATGCCGCGCCCCGTGCTTATGGTCAGCTCGCTGACCTCGGAAGGCGCGGAAGCGACTTTAAAAGCGCTGGAATTAGGCGCCGCGGACTTCATCGCTAAAAGACCGGTCATTGACAATGCTTACCAGGAAGGCATCCTGGATCGGGTTCGCGCGGTAGCCAGAGGCGGCGCCATCATGCGCATGCGCAGGCTCACCCGGCAGCGCCAACTCGCCTCGCGCAGCGCCGCGTCCGTCC
>CBDTYX010000318.1:0-2255 GCA_965364745.1 uncultured Desulfovibrionaceae bacterium
GGTCAGTGACCCTTGAGGTTCCCCTCCTCCAGAAGATCGTTCCGACCGAAAAAATCTAATCCAGCTTGCGCACTTCTTTGACGGAGCCGAAGGGCAGGGTCACTTCGCCGGCCCGTTCGTCGTCAAAGGTCACGCTGGCGCCGTCGTCGCTGGTTTTGGGCTTGCTGTCGCTTATATAGGTGGTGTAGTTATCGGTAACCACCAGGTAACGGGAGCCGCCGCAGGCAGTAAGCATGAGGGGCAGCGCGGCCAGGGCCGCCGCCGCGAATAAGGTCAGTTTTTTCATATCCGAATCCTCCATGGGAATTTAGTTCGGGTTCGCGGGCGGGCTCGTGTTTTTTCTCCACCCGAATATTCATTTTCAAATTAAGAACTCTAAAAGTCAAGGCCAGAGGCTGCGGAGTTTTTTTTACAAAACGCCGCGCGCAGCCCGGCCCGAACCCGGCGCCCCGCCCTCGGCGCAAAAGTCTGCACCGCCAGGCATGACAAAGGCGGAAAGATTTAGTAGTTTAAACCACGCCCGCGCGGATAAAAATTCGCCCGCCGGCGAAATCGACACAGCCTGGAGCGGCCCTTCCCGCAAGGGCAAAGGCGCTATAAAATTATGACCACCTCGCACATTCGGCCGCACCTTGTGGCCGCCGACGAACACGGCAACATTTACGATCACCCGGACCTGTATATGGTTTGCCGCAAAGGCAATGAACTGGCCCTGCCCAAGCCCGACGAGCTTATCCCCCTGCCCGTCGGCTCGGAATTTTTTCTGCTGCCCGGCCGCCGCGCCATGGGCCTTGATCCGGAAACCGGCGAGCTGGAAGTTTTGGACGAGCTGGCCGTGGCCGCCTTCATTTCCCCGGCCCATACCTTAACCGCCACGGCCGCGTACTTGAGCGATGCGGACGCGCCGACCCTGCCCCTGTTCGCTTACGGGGCGCTGGGCTTTGCCCGGGGCCGCTTTTACGTGGCCGCCAAAAAAGTGGATGAAGACCCCCGCCAGGTCTTTACCGGCATTGCCCCGCAAACCGTGGAAAAAGCCGCGCTGAAGCTCTCCCGCGCCTTCCCCCAAAACCGGCTCATGCAGCACCTCATGCACAAATGCGTGCTCACCTACGCCTGCCCGGCCGCGCGCAACCTGGCTCTGGGCCGCTACGAGGCTCCCCTGCCGGTTTCCCGCGCCTGCAACGCCCGCTGCGTGGGCTGCATTTCCCAGCAAAGCGAAGATTCGCCCATTGCCGTCACCCCGCAGTGCCGGCTCACCTTCACGCCCACGGCGGAAGAAATTGTCGAAGTTATGGAGCATCACGCCAAAAACGAACTGATTGCGCCCATTTTCTCCTTCGGCCAGGGCTGCGAGGGCGAGCCCTTAACGGAAGGCCCCCTGCTTGAGGCGGCCATTGCCCTGTTCCGGGCGCGCGGCGGGAAGGGCACGGTCAATTTAAACAGCAACGCCTCCGACCCCGCGGCCGTGGCCGCCCTGTCCGCCGCGGGGCTTACTTCCTTACGCGTCAGCCTCAATTCCGCCCGCGAGGAAGCCTACATGCGCTACTACCGCCCGCTGAACTACAGCTTTGCCGACGTGCGCGCCGGCATCGCCGCAGCCAAAGCGGCCGGGGTGTTCGTTTCCTTAAATCTTCTATACTTTCCCGGCATTACCGATACCGAAGCCGAACTCAGCGCCCTCGTCGAGCTGATCTCCACTTACAAAATCGATTTCATCCAACTGCGCAACCTGAACATCGACCCGGAAATGTACCTGGCCCTCATGCAGGGCCTGGCCGCTGAACCGGCCATGGGCCTGAACAACTTCCGCAAACGCCTGCGCAAGGAATGCGGCTGGCTTAAATTCGGGTACTTCAACCCGGCCGTGGACGAGGCCGGGGAGTGAACGCGCCGGGGAGGGAAAACTGACGCTAATCTTAGTCCGGTCCTCCGGCCTTAGAGACGTGTCGTCCCCCGACTTGATCGGGGGGACCCATTTCCTCCCCGCCCCCCTCCCTTTCCTTAACCCTGATCAGGGACAAGCGGGTATGAGGAAGATTTATAATCTTATACAAGCAAATAAACAGGCCGACCAAAAAGGGAGCGATCAACCTCCCTTTTGGTCGGCTTCTTATCTTGCCGCCCCAATCTTTCCGCCGGATGCAGGCAAGCAAAGCCCGTATCCGCTTCATTCCGCCATTCCCTGTTCAGAAGACAAATAATAAGGATTGCCCCCCCCAGCAAGGGTTAAGGAGGGTGAGGGGGTCCGGGGGAGC
>CBDTYX010000319.1:0-2252 GCA_965364745.1 uncultured Desulfovibrionaceae bacterium
CGCGCCGGGTCATCGCCGAAACCGGGGCCGGCCAGCACGGCGTGGCTACGGCCGCGGCCGCGGCTCTGCTCGGCATGGAGTGCGCCGTGTACATGGGCGAAGAAGACATTCGCCGCCAACATCTCAATGTGCTGCGCATGAAAATGATGGGCTCGGAAGTGGTTTGCGTCACCGACGGGCAGCGCACCCTCAAGGAAGCCGTGGACAAGGCCGTGCAAGTATGGCTGGAAAGCGAAGGTGAAATTTTCTACGTGCTCGGCTCGGCCGTGGGCCCGCACCCCTACCCGACCATGGTGCGCCACTTCCAGCACGTCATCGGCAAGGAGTCTCGCGCCCAGATGCTGGCCCAGGCCGGGCGGCTGCCCGACTATGTGCTGGCCTGCGTGGGCGGCGGCTCCAACTCCATCGGCATGTTCTCCGGCTTTGTCAATGATGAGGCGGTCAAACTGGTGGGCATCGAGCCCGGCGGCACGGGCCTCAATCCCGGTGAACACGCGGCCACTCTGACCATGGGCACGCCCGGCATTCTGCACGGCTATAAAAGCTACATCTTGCAGGATGAAAAGGGCGAAACCCTGCCCGTGTATTCCATTTCAGCCGGGCTGGACTACCCCGGCGTGGGCCCGGAGCACGCCCTTTTAAGCGACACCGGCCGCGCCGAATATACGACCATTGACGATAACGAAGCCGTGGACGCCTTGTTTGTGCTCTCGCGCGAAGAAGGCATCATTCCTGCCCTGGAATCGGCCCATGCCCTGGCCCATGCCCTGAAAATCGCGCCCAAGCTTGCCGGCGATCAGATTATTCTGGTTTGCCTGTCCGGCCGGGGCGATAAAGACATGGAACAGATAGCCGAGATGATGGATAGGAAATAACTTAAACAGCTTTGACTGCGCCCCGCCCGGTTTGCCTCCGGCCGGACGGGGCGTGTTTTTATGCCGTCTTTGGCGCTCTTCAAAAGCGTTTGCAGGCAAGAGCGGCCCCGCGCGCGTCTTAAGTGCAGCAGGCGCGCGCGGAGCCGCCGCAATAACCGCCGCGATATTTTCAACTTTGCACTTGTCGGAGAGGGGAGGCTGTTTCCTGGTCCATGCATTGGGGTGCTTTGGGAGCGGATCCGTTACCCGGATTTCGTTTGGAAGGTGCATGACCAGGAAGCGAGAAGCAGTCGACCTTTCTTGCAGCTCCCCTCTTCGGCTTTTTGCGGGCGGCGTGTTATTCATATTTTATTCAGGTTCAAAGCGTTTTTACAAAGGTTGTCTCCCGGCGCATTAGCATTTATGATGGCAAACGGCGGAGCCGTCCGCCTGATAAGGAGACAAGCATGGGCGATTTGGAAAGACTGGATATCATTGTGCCTGAGGACGATGTGGACCTCGTGTCCGGCATTCTTGCCCTTAAAGCCGCGCATGGCTGGGAGGAGCAGGACCTGCCCGACGGCAACGTCTGCCTGCGCGTGCACGGGCACACCCCGGACCTGTGCCGGGAGATCGAAGCCGAAGTGAGCGCCCTGGTGGCCAACGCCAGACTCGAGCGTTCCAATATCCAGGACCAGGACTGGACCGAGGCCTGGCGCGAATTTTTCACCCCCGTGCCCATTGAAGACACCTTTATTGTGGTCGCCCCCTGGATGCCGCAGGCCGAAAACGCGGCCGCGCCCTGCGATGAATTTTGCCCCTACCCCCTGCCCGTGGTCATTAACCCCAAAACCGCCTTCGGCACCGGCCACCACCACAGCACGGCCCTGTGTCTCACCGCCCTGGCCCGCTGGTATAAGGCCGGCAAAATCAAACCCGGCCAAACATTTTTTGACCTGGGCACCGGTTCGGGCATTTTGGCCATTGCCTGCGCCCGCTTAGGGCTCACGGGCCTTGCCTGCGACATTGACCCCGTAGCTGTGGACAATGCCCTGGAAAATCGCGCTCTTAACGGCCTGGACAGCAGCTTTGAAGTCGCTGCCGGCAGCGTGGACCTCGCCCGCGGCCGGACTTTTGACTGCGTTATGGCTAATATCCTGGCCGAACCCTTAAAAGAAATGGCCCCGGCCATCGCCCTGCGCGTGGCCGACGGCGGTTGCCTCGCGCTCTCCGGCATTCTCACCGAACAAGCCGCTGCGGTGGAAGACGCCTTCATGAATGAGGGCCTGCCCAAAGCCGAGCGGATAAGTGTGGAAAACTGGTCCGCCCTGGTCTGGGGGTAGGGCGGGTGAACGAAGATATTTGAGGGAGGGGAACCCAAAGGGGCTCGCCCCTTTA
>CBDTYX010000320.1:0-2242 GCA_965364745.1 uncultured Desulfovibrionaceae bacterium
TCGTTCGCGGTCTTCCATGGCTGCCACCCCCGCATCGGTATATAAAAATGACAGCTGCAGGCAGTAAACGCCCAGCAGGTTGCCGAACACGCCGCCCAGCAGCAGAAAAAGTATGAGCTTCGGGTGGGTGACCACAGCTTTAATGGATGTGCGCCCCACCCCGGAAAAAACCAACATAGGGTAAAGGGGCGCCAGACTCAAAATCCGTATGAACGCGGAAAAAAGCGGGTCCACATTGTCCTGATAGGCGAACTTGACCAGAAACAACCCCGTGCCCAAGGCCAGCGCCGCAAGAAAGGCGCAGACAATGCCCTTGATGTTTTCTTTAGGGTTGGCCGGCGAGAGTGACGTGCCGGGGCTGGTGTCCATAATCACCCAGGCCACTCCCAGACTGGCGATAACTATGCCGAGGCTCCCCAGCCAGCCCATGTTTTCGCCGAGGAATACCCAGCCCAAAACCGCAGTAATGCAGGCGTAGAGCGCCTCAATAATCAAGGTGAGCCGCAGGCCGATACGGGCAATGGCGCTATAGAAATAATACTCGCAAACTGTAAAGGCCAAAATGCCTGAGGCCAGCAGCCAGAGCAAGGAATAACCGGGCAGGGAAGTGCTTACGCCGGTAAGATATACCGCGCCGCCAACCATAAAAATGGAAACCGGAAAGCGCACCACAATAAGGCCCACCGGTCCGACCACCCGGTTGACCGAGGCGTGCAGAGTGCAGGAAATGGACCAGAGCAGGGCGGTGGTTAACCCCATAATTTCACCGAAGCCGAATTGAAACATACTTCCTCGTTTAACAAAGAATAAGTCGGGCAATGACGTACAATAGATACGCAGCGGCCCGCGGACTTGTTTTTCCGTACGCGCTGGGTTATTTTGCGCCAGCCGCACCTTCAGCCACAGGATAAATCCCAGTGCCCCAGTTGCAATCAAAAATATTAAACGAGAAAAACGGAGAAGGACAGCACTATTTCGTTGTGCGCTTTTCCGCGTTGGGGGATGTGGCGTTAACCACCGGACCTCTGGCTTATTGGAATCGCACTCGGAATTTACGGTTTACCGTGCTCACTCGTCCGGAGTGGGCCTGTTTGCTTGAGGGGCATCCGGCTGTAAACAAGATTGAAACCTGCCCGGTGCAGCGATTATCCGGCCGCGAGCTCATCAGCGCATTCAGAGAACTGGCGCGTGCGCATAAAGGCCTGCCCCTGCTTGATCTGCAGGACAATATCCGCTCCCGAATCCTTTCCGCGCTATGGCGCGGCCCGGTGCGGCGCTATAACAAGTATGCCCTTGAACGCCGCCTGTTTTTATGGTCGGGACGTAAATTTTATGGGGCCGATTTGCTTGAGCACAACGTGCCGCAGCGTTATTGCCTGGCCTTGGAGCAAACCCCGCCGCCGCGCGAAGAGGTGACGCCCATCATCCAATTGACGCCGGAAGAAGAGCGTGCCGGGCTGGAAATGCTCTGCCGGTACCGTGCCTTTAGCGGCCTGGCCGCGCGCGGCAAAAAAAATTTTCCGCTTATTGCGCTGCATCCTTATGCGGCGCACCCGTCTAAAACCTGGCCTTGGAAGATTTGGCAGGAGTTCGCCGCTATGCTCACCCAAGAAGGGCTGCCCTGGTTCATGGTCGGCTCATACAGCCGGGGTTCTTTGCCTTATCTTGGTTATGGCGGCGTTAATTTCACCAATATCACGGACCTGCGCATGACTTGCGCGCTTCTGAAGCAGGCCGCCGTGTTGGTCACGGGCGATTCGGGGCCCATGCATCTGGCTGCGGCTGTGGGTACCCCGGTGGTGGCCATGTTCGGCCCGACCACGCGGCACTGGGGATTCTTTCCCGAAGGCGGCCTGCACCGCACTATTGAACTGAATGCTCCCAACCGGCCGTATTCTTTACACGGCAAAACCAGCCGTCAGGAAGTGGAACACTGCATGCAAGGCATTTCCACCCGCGCGGTGTTCAATGCCTTGCTGCAAATTCTGGCCGGGGCTTAGAATCTATCTCATAATCAGGCTTTGTCTGCCAAAGCGATCTTTAAGTCACGGGCTGCGTTTGATGAGCCAAAATTCTCCTCAACGTAGCGCCAACTATGCTTTCGTCGTATTTTACCTTATCGCCTTGCCTCTGGCCCAAATCTCGATTTTTCGCTTTCAAAGTTAATTATGGGATAGGTTCTAGAGTATTTTACTCTTGAAATAGTCTACAGCGATTTTTCATTTAAAGCAGTTCCCTGCGT
>CBDTYX010000321.1:0-2233 GCA_965364745.1 uncultured Desulfovibrionaceae bacterium
CCGGTTGTCGGGTTGGCGGATTTGCAGGAGGAACGAAAAGGGGGGGGGGCGGATCTGAAAGTTTTAAAATCTTGTTAATCAGGGTTTCGAAAGGGGCTTAGCCCCTTCGCGGAAGAGGGTCCCGGGAGAGGGCAGAGCCCTTTCCCGGGCTGCCGGAGGCGCACATCAATGACTACCGCCACAGTTTATCTTATCGGCGCAGGGCCCGGCGACCCGGGCCTGCTGACGTTGCGGGGCCGGGAGCTTTTGGCCCGGGCCGATGTGGTGGTGTACGATTATCTGGCCAACAGCGCTTTTCTCAATTTTACCCGGCCTGAGGCGGAACGAATTTACGTGGGCAAAAAAGGCGGCGAGCATACCTTGCCCCAGGTTGAAATCAGCCGGCTGCTGGTGGATTTGGCCAAATCCGGCAAAAGCGTGGCCCGGCTTAAAGGCGGTGATCCTTTTATTTTCGGGCGCGGCGGCGAAGAGGCCGAGGCTCTGGTTGCCGCCGGGGTTCCTTTTGAGGTTGTGCCCGGCGTGACCGCAGGCGCGGCGGCAGCCGCATATGCGGGCATTCCCGTGACCCAGCGCGGCATGTCTTCTTCGGTGGCCTTCATTACCGGGCATGAGGATGCGGATAAGATCACTTCGGCCCATGACTGGCCGGCCCTGGCTCATGGTCCGGAAACCTTGGTTTTTTACATGGGCGTGAAAAATCTGCCTGAAATTTGCCGCAATCTGCTTGAAGCCGGCTTGCCCGCCGGACGCCCCGCCGCAGTGGTGCAATGGGGCACTACGCCCCGGCAGCGAACTTTGATATCTACGCTGGCCGCGTTGCCGCGGGAGGCGGCCGCTGCCGGCGTCACCGCTCCGGCGGTGGTTATTGTCGGCGAAGTGGTCACCATGCGCGAAACTTTGCGCTGGTATGAAAATAGGCCGCTCTTCGGCCGCAGTATTGTGGTCACCCGCTCGCGGGAGCAGGCCGGGGCGCTTACGGCGCAGCTTGCGGCTTTGGGAGCGGATGTTTTGGAATTCCCCTGCATTGAGGTGCTGCCGCTGCCGGATCAAAGCCTGGTGCATACCGCCATAGGGCATTTGCCGGAATACCAGTGGGTGGTGTTCACTTCCGCCAATGGTGTTAAATTTTTCTGGGAACAGTTAAAAGCCTTGGGCAAAGATGCCCGCGCTCTGGCCCCCTGCCGGGTGGCGGCCATTGGGCCCGGCACGGCGCAAAGTTTGGCTGAGCGCGGCATTACGGCCGATTTTTTGCCGGAATCTTTTGTGGCCGAAAGTGTGGCCGAGGGGTTGATTGGCTTGGGCGTGGCCGGACAGCGCATCCTGATTCCCCGCGCCGTGTCGGCCCGTGATGTGCTGCCGCAGGTTCTGGAGCTGGCCGGGGCCGGGGTCAGGGTGTTGCCGGTTTATGAAGCGCGCCCCGATTTCAACGGCCGTGATGAGCTTAAGTCCGCCCTGGCCGAAGGGCGGGTGGACTTCGTGACCTTTGCCTCCTCGTCCACAGTGGATAATTTCTTTGCCGGGGTGCCCCCGGAGATGTTACAAGAAAATCGGGACAAAGCCGAAGCGGGCCAAACCGGGCGCAAAATTTTGCGGTTTGCCTGCATCGGGCCCATTACCCGCGCCGCTTTGGAATCTTACGGTTTCGCCTGTGACGTTGAGCCCCGGGAATACACCATTGCCGGGCTGGCAACGGCTTTGGCCGAATTTTATAAACATGAGAGCTGAATAGTTTGTAAAGCGCAAGGATGGAGAGGCTGCATTGAATATCGCAATTTTATTGTCCGGCTTTGGTTCAAATTTCCAGGCCATCCAGGATAAAATCGAATCCGGTGCGCTGAAAGCGCGTATTTGTTTGGTGGCTTCCAATAAACCCGAGGCTCGCGGCCTTGAGCGCGCCCGCGCGGCCAAACTGGCTACCTGGGCTGAGCCGCACCAAAGTTACCCGGATCGGGAATCTTTTGACGCTGCGCTGGGCAATGCCCTGGAAGCGGCCGGGGCCGAGTTGATTGTTCTGGCCGGGTATATGCGGCTTTTATCCAAAAGTTTTCTGGAAAGGTTCAAAGGCCGGGTCATCAATATTCACCCGGCGCTGTTGCCCAGTTTTCGCGGCGTGCACGGCGCGGCCGATGCCGTGGCTTACGGCGTGAAAATTTCCGGGGTGACCGTGCACTTTGTGGAAGAGATCATGGACAGCGGCCCCGTGATCATTCAGGCCGCCGTGCCCTGCGTGCCC
>CBDTYX010000322.1:0-2231 GCA_965364745.1 uncultured Desulfovibrionaceae bacterium
AACGAAGGCCTGGACTTCAAGGCTCTGTCCCACGCCCTGCGCGCCCTGGCGGAGATGCGCGAGCTTTTGCAGACCGGGCGGATTATTTTCCCGCTGCAAAGCCGGTCGGAGCTCGTGGCTGTGAAGAACGGCCGTTACGCCTGGTCTGAGCTTGAGCCTCTGGTTCTCAAACGCCTTGCGGAGGTGGATGCCTTGCGCGCAAGCGCCTGCCCGGCCGCTGCATATGATCCCGCCTTTGCCCAAAATTGCGTGCAGTCCTGTTATGCCGCCCCGTAGTCTTCCCTTCCGCGACCGACGCAGGAATCTCCGCATCTCTCGGTTATTTGTGCGCACTTATCAGCTGAAAAGCATAAAACAAGATTAAGTCTTGTTTTCCGGTTTATTAAAGAGTATAGCAACAACAACGCGTCGCGCCCGCGCGGCGTTTTATACGCAAATCAACAAAGGAGAGCAACTGTGGATCCCAGCAGTAGTACCTGCTTATTGATTAAGGACTTTTTTCCACGCAAGATTTAGCCCGCCCTTTGCCCTCATCTTTTCTGCGGCCAGGGGTGGCGTTTCCCCGGAGGCCGTATGATTCGCATCAACAAAACCATTAACGGCATTTTAGTTCCCCAGGACTCCATCGGCAAAGATTGCTGGGTGAACATGTTTGTGCCCACTGAAGCGGAAATGAGCAAAGTGGCCGAAGCCACGGGCATTCCCTGGGACTTTCTGGCCGACCCCCTGGACGCCGATGAACGCTCCCGCCTGGATATGGAAAACGACTGCCTGCTTGTTGTTATCCAAGCGCCGCTCTACAACGAGACTGACGACCGCATCCCCTACATTACCGTGCCCATCGGCATTGTCATCACTCCCGAGGTGGTGGTCACGGTCTGCCGCTCGCCTTCCGACCTGGTGGGCCAGCTCCTCAGCGTGCGCAGCAAGCATGTGTCCACGCAGGAAAGCATGCGCTTCACCCTGCACCTCATGCAGCGGGTAGCCATGAATTACCTGCGCGATCTCAAGGACCTTTCGCGCATGACTTTGCAAATGGAGCAGGAACTGTACAAATCCACACGCAATGAAGAGCTCATCCGCCTGCTCAACGCCGGCAAAAGCCTGGTTTACTTCATCACCTCCCTGGAAGCCAACGGGGTGACCATGGGACGCCTTTTGCAAACCAAGCTCATTGCCCTGGATGAAGACGAAGAAGACCTGTTGGAAGATGCCATTACCGAAAACCGCCAGGCGCTGGGCATGGCCCGCATTCACAGCGACATTTTAAGCAGCGTCAGCGACGCGCTGGCCTCCATCATTTCCAACAACATGAACAAAGTGGTCAAGTTCCTGACCGGATTCACCATCATCATGATGATTCCAAACATCATTACCGGCGCTTACGGCATGAACACCGCCCTGCCCTTTGCCAGCGACAACAGCGTGCTTAACTTTTGTATGATCATGCTCGCCAGCCTTGCCGCCAGTTGCGCCACCTGGTGGTTCTTCAGAAAAAGGCACTGGTTATGAATACAGGATCTCCATGACCTCGCTGTCCATACCCAGCATTGCACACTATTTTCGCGCCGGCGCCGCTGCTTTTTTTGTGCGCCGGCGCCACGTAACGGCTGCCGGTCTTGGCTTGGCCCTTTTCACCTGCCTGCTGGGGGGCATGCCGCTGACCTGCCCGGCGGAACAAAATTTTCTGCTCAAGGGCTTTTCTCTGGGCGGCACGGATAAACAGCTGGAAGTCAATTTGCGCCTCACGGTCAGCGAAGAGCACAACCTGGCCTACATGCTCCGGGACGGGGCCAAAATGGAAATGACCTGCCATGTGCAGTTTTTGCGCAAACGCACCTTCTGGTCCAATGAACTTATTGCCGAAAATACTGTTTCCACCCGACTGGCCTATGATCGCCTGCTGCGTGAGTTCGTTCTCGACGCTGAAGACGCAGCCCCGGTGCGCGATGAAAGTTTTCGCGACTTAATGAGCGAATCCTGGGGAAATTTATGCATTCCTCTGGACAATCCCGGCGGGCTTGAACAAGACCAAAGCTATATGGTCAAAGTCACAGCTGACCTCAAATATATGGAAATGCCCCCCTGGCTGACCCGCAGCATCCTGTTCTGGTCCGAAGAAATTATTCCGGCCACCACCTTTGAGCTGGACCTGACATATTAAACGGCGCGGCCGCTGGGGGAGAGGAACCCAAAGGAGCACAGCCCCTTTAGGTTCCTCTCCTCCTGAA
>CBDTYX010000323.1:0-2223 GCA_965364745.1 uncultured Desulfovibrionaceae bacterium
GGTCTCGACCTGGAGCTCTTTGTGCACGGCGCTTTATGCTACTGCGTGTCCGGGCGCTGCTACTGGTCGTCATATCTGGGCGGCAAAAGCGGCCTGCGCGGGCGTTGCGTACAGCCCTGCCGCCGCACCTATGCGCATAAAAACCGGGAAGGAGCTTTTTTTTCCTGCCTGGACCTGTCCCTGGATGTCATGGCCAAAACTCTGCTGGACATTCCCAATCTGGCTTCCTGGAAAATAGAAGGCCGCCGCAAGGGTCCGCATTATGTATACTACGTGACCACAGCCTACAAAATGCTGCGCGACAACCCCGCTGACCCGCAAACCAAAAAAGCTGTGGAAGATATTCTGGATATGGCTCTGGGCCGCGCGTACACCCGGGGACGCTTTTTGCCCCAGCACGCGGCCCCGGTGACCAACCCTGACGGACAGGCCGCCTCAGGACTGTTTGTGGGCAAAATCACCCATCCGGCCGCCTCGGCGCAATCAGAGGAAAAAAACTTCAGAAAAACCGGAAAGGCGCGCGAAAACAAAGAAGCGCGGCCGGCGCCGCGCCTCGTAAATATCCTGCCCCGGCTGGAGCTCTTGCCGGGCGACTACTTGCGCATCGGGCTTGAGGATGAAAGCGGGCACTTCACGACCACGGTAACCAAGCGCATTCCCAAAGGCGGCACTTTAACCTTGCGGCCGGGCAAAGGACCGCTGCCCAAAAGCGGAACCCCGGTCTATCTTCTTGATCGGCGCGAGCCGGAGCTTTGCGCGGCGCTGAAAACCTGGAGCGCCAAACTCAAAATCCACCCCGGCCGGGAAAGCCGCGCTGTCGCTTGGGAACCCGATCTACCAGCCCCGATTAAAGCCAAAAGCGGACAGACCATTATTTTGCGCGCCAGCATTCCGCACGGCAAAGACACCCGCACCGGCCGCCATTCACAAACCCTCAACGGCTTATGGCTGTCCCGGCGCACAGCCGAGGAAGTCTCACGCACGGTTGCCCCGCGCGTTTCCTGGTGGCTGCCCCCGGTCATCTGGCCTGATGAGGAAGAACTCTGGCAAGGATTAATTCTCCAGCTTCTGCGCAGCAAAGCCAAATACTTTGTATGCAATTCACCTTGGCAAATCAGCCTGTTGCGGAAAATCGCCGGGGAAGACCTTGCCGGACTCGAAATAACCGCCGGCCCGTTCTGCAACCTCACCAACCCCCTGGCTATAAGCGCCCTGGCCAAAGTCGGCTTTTCCCAGGTCATCGCCAGCCCCGAGCTGTCCGGCGAAGATATGTTGGCCTTGCCCGCCCAAAGTCCTTTGCCTCTGGGCATTGTGCTCAGCGGTTTCTGGCCCATGGGCGTTTCCCGGCACAAACAAAACGTCAAACTCCTGGGCGAGCCGCTGTTAAGCCCCAAACGCGAAACTTTCTGGGCCAGACAGTATGGCCAGAACACCTGGATTTACCCCGCCTGGCCCCTGGACATAACCGACAAGAAAGACAGCCTGGCGCAAGCCGGATATGTGACGTTTATACATATCCATGAGCACCCCGGCCGGGAAATTCCTGAGGCCGCCCGCACTAGCCCGTTCAACTGGGACTTGGGCCTGCTCTAACCCGACCAAATTGCTTTAAAAGCGATATAATTGTCCGTTTATCGCCAAATATCAGGTTTCCTGAAATAACCGCCCGGCAGCTGGCCTTGAGCTGTTTAATTTACCGGTCTTTTTTTAAATTATTCAATTGTTTCAATATGTTTCATTGTTATTTTGCTCTGCTTTCAGGCTTGTTGAAATTCCGTTTTTGTGCTATCTCTTTCCTTTACGCATTCTCTTCTGGATAGTGACGCCATGCTCAAACAAACCATACGCCGACACCTGGAAAAAACCTGCTCTCATCGCGATTTGTGCCAATGGTTTGACCCGTTGCGCCTGGAAAAACAGGAAGGCAGCGGTTTACTCATCCATTTTCCGCACAAATTTTTCGGCCAATGGTTTATGGGCGCGCATCAGCACAGCTTTGAGCAATCCCTTAAAGACTGCCTGGGAGAGGGGTTGCTGATCAATTATTCCACTTGCTCTCAGCAAAGCATGGTTTTTCCCCCGCCTGCCGACCGCAAAAGAAAAATCGAAGGCAAAAAACCCGTGTCCATGGGAAAAGCATACTCTTTTGCGGATTTTATTCCGGGTGAAAAAAATTTTTTTCCGGTGGAAACCATCCGGCGCATTGCTTTGGGCGAAGAACCC
>CBDTYX010000324.1:0-2217 GCA_965364745.1 uncultured Desulfovibrionaceae bacterium
CGCGCTTATGCCCGTGCGCAGCGGCAAAGCATTGCTCGCCGGAATAAAAAGCTGGAAAAACAGAACCGCTTTCACCGAACCGCTATTTCTGGGCGGAATGCTCGCAGCCGGAATTGCGAGCCTGGCGTTCTGTCCAGCTATGCAGCCGGCTCTGTTGCCGGCTGTGGCTGCGGTTATGGCCGCCCTGGCCGCGCGCAGTCTGACCAACCTCACCGCCGGACAAAACCGCCGCTGGGGAACTTTCTGCGCGGCATACCTGCTGGTCCTGGCCGCTGTCTTTTTCTGGATGCTTCTCGATAACGGCCGCCAATTCCTCAACTCACTGTTAGGTATTGCCGCCAATATTTCCTTTGACCTTAAAGTCTGGCTGGCCCCGGGCACGGCCGCGCTCATCGGCGCGCTGACCATGTGGTTCTTCGGTCGAGGCAAATCTTCGCAAACCGGTCTGCTGGCCCTGCTTTTCGCCATGCTGATCATCACCCAGGCCTTTGCCTGGTTCAGCATTCCGGTCGTGGAGCCCTATCTGAAGGCGACCCAGCCCGCGCCCCCGGTTATGGACATTGTTTCGCCGGACGGCCTGGACCTTGGCCCGGACGGTCCGCGCCTGCATATGCCCATGCCGCCGGAATTGCCGGTGATCACCCCTCCGGCCGTAGCCGCGCACAATGCTACTCAAATTCCCGCCGCGCAACCGGATATTCTTGGCGCGCCAATGCCGGCGCGGCACAACGCCACCGGCCCCAACGCGCTTCCGGGCATAGGCCCTGAAATTTCAGTTGATGCTATAACTCCGACGCCTGAAAGCGGCCTGCCTCCGGCGCAAAACACCACCGCTCCAGTGCCGGAAGCCGGAAACGCCCTGTACGGCGACGACCTGCCCGCTCTGGACGTGCAAACAGGCCCTCCCCCGGCGCCTTATCAACCCGGTCTGCACCCCCAGACCAAAGAGCCGCCGCTCCCCGTTCTGGACACGCCCGGATCCTCAACAGCGCCAAGGGCGCCGCTGACCGATCCTTATCCGCCCAGAAGCGGAAACTAGCACTAGCCTTTGAAAAAGGCCACAAACCAGGCTAAAGCCACGATAACCAGGGCTATAGCCCCTAAAGCCCGGTCAATTTCAGCGGAAGGGTGCAGCTTGCGTTTAAAGAGAAGCCCCGCGCCCATGCCCAGCGGCAAACCGCAAAGCATGCCGGTAAAGTGCGCGCCGAGGTCGGTGTTCTGCCCCTCGCTGCCCAAAAATGCCAGCCAGGCCAGGGCAGCGGCCAAAGGCAGAATAATGCGCCGCCAGCCTCTTTGCTCCGTGGAAAAAAACGTGAACCCGCAAAGCACGCCCATAGCCCCTAAAAGCGCTGTGGACGCGCCGATGCTTACAGATGGTCCGCCGCGCAGCACGGTTATGAGCGCATTGCCTAAAATGCCGGACATAAGCACCAGCAGCCAGCCAAGGCCCGCGCCGATCTGGCGGCAGAGCACCACAACCACCAGGCCGCCGAAAAATAAATTGCCGAATAAATGCCCGCTGTCGGCATGCAAAGTCAGGGCCGTAATTGCGCGGTACCACTCATGCTCAAAAAGCACCCTGCCGGCGTCAAGGCCGCCCAGACGCACCCATTCCTCCATGGGCAGGGGGCGCCACTTAAACCAACCAGCCGTGATGCCGAAAAAGACGGCCAAACCCAGCAGCACCGTCAGGCAAACCTGGCTGTTTTCATATTTGGGCAAAGGCCTGGCCTTCGGCTTGTTCAAATCTTCAAGCAAATAGGCGCGAAGCTCATCTTCGGCTCGTTGCGCATGCATGACCGGCACGTAAAGATAAAAATTTTCAGCCTGGCGAATGAGGCGGTGTGGAATATTCAGAGCGCTTAAAACCAGCACCCATTGGCCCACCAAACTGAAGCTGGGGCGCAGCCCCAAACCACAGGTGGCCGTGGCTCCCACTTCCTGCCAAAAAGCGGGATGGGGCGGCGTTAATGATATATTGGCCCTGGGCCGCGGAGGCTCGGGCGCTTTGCCAGGCCCTCTGCCCTGCCCTTGCTTTAAACCGCGCTCAACCGAATCCGCCCCGGCCGAAGCCCCGGCAGGACGCCGCGGACCGACAGATGCGCCGGGCCGGTCTTTCCGGGTCGCGCTGCGGGCGGCTTGAGCGGCTTTAGCCGAGCCGGGAAAAAGTGGTGTCATGACTCAGGTCCTTTATTCCTATCCATGAGGCCTGAATCC
>CBDTYX010000325.1:0-2217 GCA_965364745.1 uncultured Desulfovibrionaceae bacterium
GAGAGGGGAACCTCAAGGGGCTCAGCTCCTTGGGGCTCCTCTCTCCCGCGCGCTGTCAGCATTTCTCGCGTTTCAAGGTATCGTGCAGGAAGAAATCCAGGGTTTCGGCCACGGTTTGGGCCATGGGCACTTTGGGCTCCCAGCCGAACAGGCGCCTTGCGTTTTTGATGCTGGGGCGGCGGTGGCCCATATCCTGATAGCCTTTGCCGTAGTATGCGCCGCTTTCAATGATGTTGAACCCGGCAAAGGGCGGAAAGCGCCCGCGCAAGGGGTGGCGTTCGAAGCTGTCCAGCAGCATTTCGGCCAACTGCCGAATGCTGGCTTCGTTGTCCGGGTTGCCGATGTTGACGATTTGGCCGTCGCAGCGGCCGCCTTCATTGATGATGATGCGGTACAGGGCCTCGATGCCGTCGCTGATGTCGGTAAAGCAGCGTTTTTGTTCGCCGCCGTCCACCAGATTAATGGGCGTGCCTTCCACCAGGTTGAGGATGAGCTGGGTAATGGCGCGGGAGCTGCCGATGCGCGCGGCGTCCAGGCTGTCCAGACGCGGCCCCATCCAGTTGAAGGGCCGGAACAGGGTGAAGCGCAGGCCGTCACGCTGGCCGTAGGCCCAGATGACCCGGTCCAGCAGTTGCTTGATGGCCGAGTAGATCCAGCGCTGCTTGTTGATGGGCCCGAGAATCAGGTTGGAGGTGTCCTCGTCGAATTCCGGGTCGTCGCACATGCCGTAAACTTCGGACGTGGACGGGAAAATGATGCGTTTGTTGTATTTAACGCAGTAGCGCACAATTTTGAGGTTTTCCTCAAAGTCCAGCTCAAAGACGCGCAGGGGGTTGCGCGTGTATTCAATGGGCGTGGCAATGGCTACGAGCGGCAGAACCACGTCGCATTTTTTGATGTGGTACTCGATCCACTCAGTATGGATGCTGATGTCGCCTTCCACAAAGTGGAAGTTGGGGCGGCCCAGGAAACGGCAGATGGATTCGGAGCCGATATCCAGGCCGTAAACCTCAAAATTGCCGTCATTGAGCAGCCGCTCGGTAAGGTGGTTGCCGATGAAGCCGTTGGCCCCGAGAATGAGCACCCGGGTAGGACGCGGCGCGCGCATGGCCGCAGGGGCGCCTTCAAGGCGCATGCCGGGCGTGAGGCTCAAGGCGCCTGCCAGTTGCGGTCCGGCCAGGTACAGCCCGTCTTCGGTCTGCCCGGCCGTAATTTCCAGCGCGTCTTCGCCGCAGGCCACCACAAAAGGATCGAGGGAAAGCACGGCGCCGGCTTTTTCATTGCGGCCGCCGGCGTTGAACCGGGCGCTCCAAATGGTCAGCTTGCGCTGCCCGGACCAGGTGAACGCGCCGGGAAAAGGCCGGGTCACAGCGCGGATGAGATTATAAATTTCCCGGGCGGGCCGGGTCCAGTCGATTTTGCCGTCAGCCGGTTTGCGGCCGTGGAAGTAGGAGGCTTCGGCTTCATTTTGCGGAGTGAAGGTTGCGCTGCCGTTTTTGAGGCGCGGCAAAAGCTCGTCCAGCAGCTTGCGGGCCGCGCCGGTCATTTTGTGGTGCAGGTCGGCGGCGGTGTCCTCATTGCTTATGGGCACGGCCAGTTGTCCGACAATGTCGCCGGCGTCCGGGCGTTTGACCATTTTGTGCAGGGTCACGCCGGTTTCGGTTTCGCCGTTGATGATGGCCCAGTTAACGGGGGCGCGTCCGCGGTAGCGGGGCAGAAGCGAGCCGTGCAGATTGAAGCTTCCTTTCGGGGCGAGATTCAGCAGTTCCTCGCTGAGCATTTGGCGGTAATAGAAAGAAAAGATGACATCGGGCTTGAGGCCGCGCAGCACATCCACCCATACGGGGTGGTTGGGGTCTTCGGGCGCAAAGGCTTTAATGCCGCGCTCGGCGGCGAGTTCGGCCACGGAAGAGAAAAAGATTGTTTCTTTGGGGTCGTCCACATGGGTGAACACCGCCGCGATTTCATACCCGGCCGCCAGCAGGGCTTCAATGCCGGCGCAGCCGATATTGTGGTAAGCGAAAACAACAGCTCTCATAAGTAACCGGACCTGTTTGAGGTTAAAAGTTTGTTGTCGCCACGCCATAAACAGAGGCGCGCCCCTTATGGCGCGTCAGCGCGTTTTGGTTTGCCGCGCTTGCGCCGGGGCGCCGCAGGCATATTTGCTCAATTCAGGCCGCTTGAAAAAATAATATTCAGCCCTCAAAAATTTCTCAA
>CBDTYX010000326.1:0-2193 GCA_965364745.1 uncultured Desulfovibrionaceae bacterium
CCCCAAGGAGATAAGTACTCCCTTCAATTTACGCGCATCTCCGAAACCAATCTTGATGCCATTGTGCATTTTGTCTTTCAGGAACAGCGCAAAAGCATCCGCGAACATCATTGGACTTAGCCGAATTTTCTAGTTGAAAGGCGAACCGCGTCCGCTTGCCGGCAGGCGCGGTTTATTTTTTAGAAAATGTTATCCATTTTTTGCAATTAACTAGTGCCTTTTTTTCAAATTAAGGGTATCTGTCTCTTTAATAGCATTATTTCAGTTCGATAAAAATATTCGCAGGCGCCGGCAAACATATGGCGCGCAAGGAGTGAGAATGTCTTCTACCGATCCTGTTATGGAGCAACTAATCGACAGTATTACGGAAGATTTGGTAAAAAACGTCCGCGACACGGTCTCACGCGCCATCCGCAAAAAATTAAAAACCAGCCTGAGCCAGGCCTGGGGTGACGGAGAATTTTACAAACGCCTCAATGAAGATATGCTCAGCGGTTTGCAGAATATCTTCAGAGAAATCAACAGCGCCAAAAAAGGCGCGCCCAATGCTTCCGCCAAAAACGAAGATGCGGGCAAGCTGCTGTCTGAAGCTTCCCAGCAGTTGGATGAAATTTTGTTTTCCACGGAAGAAGCCACCGCCAAGATCATGGATACTGTGGAAAAGCACCAGGACATGCTGGAAGATTTAAAGGCTCTGGCCGGCAAAGCAGAAAAAGAAAAATTGTCCGCCGCGGATCTGAAAAAGCTGCAAAGCTTTATCTCCGCCCAGGAAGGCGATTTGTCAAACGTGCTCACGGCTTTGAGCTTTCAAGACCTCACCGGGCAACGGGTCAAAAAAGTGCTGTCCGCCTTGCAAACCATTGAGTCCACTGTTTTCGAGCTGTACATGAGCACGGGCATCGCCCTTAAGGAGCATGCCAAAGAACCGGAAAAAGATATGGATCTTATCCAGAACCACGCCAAACAGGTTGTTTCCGAGCTCAAAGGCCCCTGCCGCGACACCAATCAAGAATCTGTGGACGACCTTCTGGCGCAGTTGGGATTGTAAATATTAATTGATTTTATTAGCACACAAAATATGCCCGGGCGTCACACGCGCCGGGCATATTTTGTGTTACGAAGAATTTAAAAGAAAATAAAACGATCAAAAATGATCATCCCATATCAGCCGGCCAAGCTAAGCATGGCCGAAACCAGCACCGGCACCAGCAAAGTCAGCACCGTTCCGCTGAATATAGCTATCAGGCCGTAAGCTTCATTGGTATTTTTCAAAATCATGGGCAGACAGGTGTCCATGGCTGTGGCCCCGGCCGTGCTGACCGGCGCAAGCGGCCCCAAAAAGCGCACCAGTATGGGCGTGAGCAGCAAAGTGCTCACCTCGCGCATGATGTTGGACAAAAGAGCAATGGAGCCTAAAACCGGAAAACCGGCCCCGGTAATGATAAAACTGGACAAGCTGTAATAGCCGAGTCCGGAAGACGCGGCCAAAATTTGCGGCACGGTGTATTCAGGCAAAAGGGGCGTAACCGCCAAAACCCCCAGGTAGGTGCCAGCAACGCAGGCCACAGGCACAAGCAAAATGCGCAAGTGCATCCGGCGTAAGATGTCCCAGCAATCGGTGGAAAAACCCAAGCCCACCCCCACAAATAAAACCATCACAAAGAGCACGTAGAGGGGAATATCGGGATTGAGCAACAAAACGGGCACAATCGCTGCTTTGCCGCAGACAAGTCCGGCCACAAAAATGGTTAGCGCGATGAGGCTGCCTTTCATGACTATTCCTTGTCCGCGGCCAAACTAAATGCTTTCCGGCCGAAAAATAACCGGGTGGCCAACGCAGCGGCCAAAGCGCTGCCGATAAACGCGCCCACGGTTATGACTATGGCGGTGAAGCTCATGCGCTCCAACTGGGCCATCAGGTGCTCGTTGGCGCCAAGGCCCGCTCCCAGCAAAAAAAGCAGCATGTATACGCTTAAGCCCACAATTTTGTCCGAAAACTTGAGTACGCTCTTTTTACGGCGCAAAATAAAACCTGCGGGCGCGCCAAAGGCCAACAAGCCCAAAATGGCAATCATTACAAAACTTATATCTTCCATATGCCGGTTATCCTTCGCCGGACAAAATGCCTGCCCGCGCGGGGATTGTCAAATGGTTAAACCGCTTGCATCCGCTATTTTTCTGCCGGTCAGTCCG
>CBDTYX010000327.1:0-2167 GCA_965364745.1 uncultured Desulfovibrionaceae bacterium
AGGGCCGCGTGAACGGCCTTGCTTCGGATGCGAAGCTGTTGCCGGAGGCCACGAATTCCAGGGCCGCCGCGCGAATTTCCGACAGCTCGTAAACCCTTAGCCGGGCTCCTCGCTTGTCGCCCTGGCGCAAGAAAAGCGTGTCGCCTTTGACCTCGGCCACTTCAAAGGCGACGAGATAGTCTTTATCAAGGCTATCCCGCTGCCGGCAGACCTGAGTCACGAGGATGTCGCCCGGCCTGACTTCGGCCAGGCAGGCGGCCTGCTCTTCTTTGAGGCTGGAAAGGGTCAGGCCGGACGCAAGCCCCCAGGCGGCCAAAAGCAGCAGCGCCAGGCCCATGGCCGGCAAAAGCCAGTTGTATTTCCAGCGGCTGCCGGCTTTGGGCAAAAGCTCGTCGGCCCTCGCTTTCATGCTCTCGGTCCAAAGCAGCACCGGAATGGGCGGGCTGTTTTCCGGCTTAACAGTCACGCCCCCCCAAACATCCGGCAACGCGGGGTCAAAATCTTTGCCGCTCAAGCTGTAGGCCCGCACTTTTGCCGGTTCCCCACTAACCGGTATGCCGAAACAGCACATTATCCGCCGGGACACAATCAGACCCACGCCGCGCCCGTCGGTCAACGGGTCCGGCTCGTCCTCATATACTGTGGAGGAATAATTTTTTTCCTTAACCTTGAGGAGAAGCATCATAAGAGCATCCTCACGCTTTTGTTGCGAATTTAACGGCAACATGGCACAATATTAAACATAACGATCGGCGAAACCCGTGGTCCGCGGGCATCACCCTGCAAGGACTTGCGAATAAATCCCTGCAGAGCTGTTTGTCCCTGCGGGCAAGCGGTTATGCCGCTTTATATATAACAGAAGCGGCGATCTGGATTACGCCCAGCACAATAGCGACCAGCCCCAGCTTGCCTTGCAGGGGCAGCAACTTTTGCAGCAGCTGTTCGCCTTTTTCGGCCGCGGCCGCGTTTTTTGAGAGCAGATGCTTACTGATCAGCCCGTAGCCCAGAATAAAGCCCAGGGCGGCTTCCACCACGGAAACCAGCAGCCAAATGGACCAGGCCACGGGAATGAGGCTCAACCAGCCTATATTCAGCAGGCACTGAACAATTCCCCACAAGCCCCAAAAGGCGAAAAGAATGCCGAGCCAGCCCTGATATGGGGCGACCTTGTCGAACAAAACACTTGCATCCGGTTTCTTTGCCAGCACGAGCGAAGGAATGGCCAAACAGCCGAGCAAAATGAGCGTAATTCCGTAAACCATCTGTGAAATCATTTGAAAAACCTCCTCTTCATGGCGTGTTATGAAACTTTACCTGCAATTTAACCCTGCGTTACCACAAAATGCCGGACCCCTTTGCAGAAACGTCGACTGATTTCTTGACAGGCCTGTTTCAGTCAGCATATACATACCTTCGGTAGGTATGTAAACAGGAATTTTTTGATGAATAAAAAAACACAACAAAGCGCCGCCACCTGTGATCGCATTTTAACCGTCGCGGGTGAGCTTTTTATGAAAAACGGCTACGAAAACACTTCCATGCAACACATAGCGGAGCAGTGCGGTGTGACCAAAGGAGCCCTGTACCACCATTTCGATTCCAAGGATGCGGTTCTGGAAGCCATGTGCGCCAGGCATTACGCCGGGCAGCGGGAAAAATTCGATCCCATCCTGGAAAACGCCGGCTGGTCGGCAGGAAAAAAATTAAAAAGCTTGTCCGGGGCCTTGCGCAAATACGAGGGGGAGCACCCGATATTCTTCAAGACCTACCTGCGCATGCATGCAAGCAGCGAGACATCGGCCATCATGCTCAAAGGCAGGCTGAAACGGCACCGGAAAAAAATGTACCTAGACTTTGTCGCCCCCATTCTTGAAGCCGGCTTAAAGGAAAGCTTCTTCCATTTCGACGGCTCTCCGGCAATGATGGCTCTCTACCTGTTGCAGATAGAGGATGTGATTACCGAAGAAATGGCGGCCCTGCTTATCAGCGACAAAGAAGGCCGGGAGGCGGCGCTTTACGCCCATATGGAGGGCATGGCCTTTGCCTTCTCCCGGCTGCTCGGCGTTGAGCGCGGGGTTATGCGGGATATACTCGAGTTCGGCGAAGGGGTCGGGCACTATTGCCGCACGCTGGGCTGAATCTTTGCCGCATGCACCGCTCTTGCCGC
>CBDTYX010000328.1:0-2167 GCA_965364745.1 uncultured Desulfovibrionaceae bacterium
GGCTCGCCCCTTGAATTTTTCCCTCCCCGAACCCCTCCCTTTCCTTAACCCTGATTGTCTGTGGGCATTATGCCGTCAGTAAGGCGGCAGCCGCGGAGCGCGAGAGGCTGAAAACCACGTTTTTCAGGCTCGATCCTTGAGTGCCCGCCAGGACGGCGGGCCCAAAATCATTACCGACAACGAAGGCGAGCTGCTCAAAAGCCTCGACTACGACAGCTTCGGCAACCTCCTGGAAGACACCCTCCCCGAGATCTTCCTGCCCCTGGGTTTCGCCTGCGGCCTCACGGATCTTGATACAGGCCTTGTCCATTTCGGCTACAGAGAATATGGTCCCTTCACCGGGCGCTTCATCTCGCCGGATCCCTTGGGCGACACCGGCGGCGACCATGACCTCTACGACTACTGCGTGGATGACCCGGTGAGCATGAGCGATCCCACGGGGCTAAACCCGAAGATTCTCCCGGATTTGGCCGAAAGGGTGATTCTGGCCGCTGGACCAACGGTTGTAAAAAAATTAGGCCTCGGAATAGGCATACTCGGCGCTTCACTTGCGGCCAGCATAGCCGCCGGCATCGGTAGGAAGGCGGGTAGCGCTAATCCCAATGCGGCCAAAGAAGGTCTGGCAGGGGTATTTCCCATGGTAGAAAAGGTTTCAGGCATCAGCGAGGCTGTTGGAAGTATACCAAGCGATCCTGTAAATACAATTAACAGACTGGATGAAATATACGATCGGTTGAATCAGCGCAAACAGATGCCCAAAGGCATGCACACATCTCATAAGCGACGCTAACTATTTGGTGAATCAGCATGACTAGAAAAAAAATATCTGTAATCGTTGTTGCATTAGCATCATTATTCATATGTATCTGGCTATACAATCAAGAATACTTAAATGCGGAAGACTATTCCCAAAAAATTAAAGAATTCTCTTCCGGGGAAATAGACGTAGATAAGTTTATTGAGTTTTCTACAATAAGAATATCAAGTTTAAATGAAAGCGATACAAAATTGGATAAATGTGTGCCGCTGTTTATGCGTGGCTATGTTTATTACCTGCGTGCCGGACGTAAAGACCTTGATTCGGCGCAAGCTGACATTGAAGGCGCTATAAGCTTAGTGTCGCCCGACGACTTTGATTTGTTGGCACAAATGTACAATAGCCTGGCAGCTGTGTTCACAAGAAAAACCAGATACTCAAGTTTGGAGATGGAAACCGGCGATTACGCAAAAGCGGCGGAGGCCATGACCAAATCAGCGGAGTACGAGCAAGACCCGATTAAACGGCAGCAGAAACTGAAGGCGGCTGAATGGTTTCAACTCGCCTCAAAATCTGTGGTCAGCACCTTGCTCTGGTGGGATTTTTTTCTTGGCACGGACAAAGCCGAGATTTATACGGACGCGCTTATCAACATTATCGGTAATATAGTTCGAGTGGATCATACGCCCGACGGCAAGACGCGCATCATCCTTGAAGACGGCATAATCTGCGAGCTTGCCGAAAGTGGCGCCGCATTGGAAAGTGTTCCACAGCAAGGTGATATGGTGGCTTTTTCCGGCATCTGCCACGGCATGCGCAATGCCGTGATCACGTTGTCGAACGCAATGTTTCTATACAACGCCAGCGCCTTCTTAAGGGAAAATGCGCCGACTGCGATAGAAATCCCGCCTGACAGCGCGGCTGGCCTTAACTCAACCGAAAACTAGCGGGTAAGTCACCCAAAATCAACACGCCCCGGCGGATTTGAAATATCCGCCGGGGCGCGTTTTTATTTGGCGTACTGCCGCATAAGCCATACCCGCCTTGTCCATTTCGGCTACAGAGAATATGATCCCTTCGCCGGGCGCTTCATCTCGCCGGATCCATCAGTCTCTGCCGACAAATAAACGTCTGCTGCAAAGCCGCTCTACGATAATCTCGCCGGCGTTGCGAAGCAATGCTTAGCAACGCCGGAGCATTTTATCGATAATATATAATTTCAATGCTAAAATGCTCTAATCGCCGCTGCGCCGCGCCGCCCGGACATTTGCCGATAGCGCCGTTTTCATTCCCCCAATCAGGGTTCAGGAGGGGAGAGGGTCCGGGAGAGGGGAACCCGCCTCCAGCGGCGCAAGCAAAGCGCAGCACAGCCGTTGGGCGAGCCCGCGAGGGAGCGAGCCTTACGGATGA
>CBDTYX010000329.1:0-2161 GCA_965364745.1 uncultured Desulfovibrionaceae bacterium
GCGCTCAGGCAACGGCTGCGCGAAACTTCGTTTCGCGCCACGGGAGGTTCAGAGGCGGATTCGAAAAACGTGGTTTTCGAATCCCCGCCCTGCGGGGCAGCCCGTGTCCTGCGGGCAGAAACTGAGTACTGCATGCAAGCATCCAAACCACATCCGCATAACTAAAAACCGCCTGCCGGGCCTGCCCGGCAGGCGGTTTTTAATTCACAAAAATAAAGAAACTAAGAATTGCTTTGCCGGTAAGCCTCAATCAAAGCTACAGACCTGGTGGCCACAGCTGAAATTTCCGGTTTGGAAATCTGGTCATCGGCGCCCACGGAATCGCCCTTGTGGCGCTGCTTATCGCTGATCAGCGAAGAGAACAAAATTACGGGAACCTGCTTCAGCTCCGGGTCATCCTTAATTTTTCTGCACAAGGTGTGCCCGTCCATGCTCGGCATTTCAATATCGCTAATGACCACCTGCACATAGTCAGTAATTTTACGACCTTCTTCAGCGGCTTTCTGCTTAATTTCCACTAGGCGATCCCAAACGCCTTTGCCGGTGTTATGCGCTTCCACGTCAAAATTGGCTTTTTGTAAAAGGTCTTTGATCATTTCCCGAATCAAGGTGGAGTCATCGCAAATCATGGCCCGATAGTGGGGGTTGCCGCTCCAGTCCATGGCTTCATCCAGGCGCATGCGCAGTTGCGGGTTCAGGTCGGCCACGATCTTTTCCAAGTCCAGAAGGAAAATGATGCGGTTTTCCATCTTAACCACGCCGTTGATGGAGTTGCCGCTCAAAGAGGCCATGTACAGGTTCGGCGGCTCCACTTCTTCCCAACTGATGCGGTGAATGCGGTTTACCCCGGAAACCATGAACGCGGTGGTCACGTTATTGAATTCCGTGACAATGACTTTAGCCTCGGACGCGCCGGTGCGCTTTTTACCCAGCCACAGGCTTAAGTCCACCAGAGGAATAATCTGGTTGCGCAGGTTAAACGCCCCGAGCACGGAAGGATGCTGTACTTCGGGCAATTCAGTGACCTTGGGCATGCGGATGATTTCCAAAACCTTGGCCACGTTTACCCCATAGTATCCGTGATAAGAGCCGTCCACTGAGTTTTCCAACTCCTCTTCCAGATAGAATTCCACAATTTCCAGCTCGTTGGTGCCGGCTTCCAGCAAAATATTTGTATGTGCCATAGTTACCTCTTAAATAGATACTCAGACTACTTATTTTAAAGTATCCAATAATTTTTGTACCGCGTCAATAATCGTTTTAGGAGTGGAGGCCCCGGCAATAAGCCCGATGCTGGAAAGACCCCGTAATTCGCCCAGAGGCAGCATTTCCGGCACTTCCACATGGTAGGCTTTAATGCCGCGCTCCTCAGCCGCGGCGGCCAGGCGCCGCGTATTGCCGCTGGAAAGTCCCCCCACCACCACCATGGCCTCTACCTTTTCGGCCAAAGCGCCGGCTTCGTTTAGTCTTTTTCTGGTGGCATCGCAAATAGTGTTCAACACCAAGAGCGGCTTATGCAGCCTGGCTTTAAGCAATTCCGCCGCCTGCAGAAAAAAATCCTGGTCCTGCGTGGTCTGCGCGGCCAAAAAGTAGCCTGTTTCCTGATCAAGAGGCAACGCTTCCAGTTCCTGCAAGCTTGAAAACAGCAGAGACCCGGGGTTGGAATAGCTCAGAAGCCCCCGGACTTCCGGATGTTCCGCTTCACCGAACAAAATCAGAGTCAGCCCGGTGGAGCACATTTCTGCAATATTCTCCTGCGCCTTCTTAACCTTAGGACAAGTGGCGTCCATTATTTCCACACCGGCCTGAACCAGGGCCTCTTCCATCTGCTTTGGGATGCCGTGCGCCCTGATCAAAACACGATCTCCCCGGCGCACCCCGGCGGGGTCATTGATTTCAACCACACCGCGCCGGGCGTAATCGGCAATGACCTGGGGGGTATGGATGATCGGTCCCAAAGTCACCACCCGCCCGGTCTTCTCCTCAGCTAAAGCCTGGTCCAGCTTGCGCAGCGCCAAACTGACGCCCATGCAGAAGCCGGCTGTTTTCGCACGAATAATCTCCATTGAATGAAAATACCTTTTCTTAACAAGAAAAGCCAGATCTAAGGGCTTTTAAGCTTGTCTTTTTTATAAATGCCGCCCCAAAATTTGTTCCAAGC
>CBDTYX010000330.1:0-2140 GCA_965364745.1 uncultured Desulfovibrionaceae bacterium
AGGTTCGGAGGAGGGGAACCTCAAGGGGCTCAGCTCCTTGGGGTTCCTCTCCTCTGAGAGGCCTCGCGAAAGTGACTCAATAGCCGCCTCCGGTGAGCAGGGTGGCTGCGGTGGCGAAGCGGTAGAGGAGCATTTTTTCCGGAATGATGTCGCGCAGTTCCTCGCCCGGCGTGAGCGAGGTGACGCAGACCTTGCCCAGCACGGCGCGGCCTTCGCCTTGGGCGGTCAAGACCCGCAGCCCCCAGATGGAGTGGAAAATCACGCCTTCGCCTTTGTACTCGCCCAGATACAAGGTGACATGGCCGGGCATGCCCAGAAGGGTGCGGAAGGGCACGGCGTTATCGGCCAGCCAGGCGACTTTGGCTTCCGGGGCCATGTTGGTCAGGTCCATTTTCCAGCCGTTTTTGAGTTGGGCGGATGAGTTGCGCGGCAGCCAGACCCCGAAGGGGGTGAACAAGTTCTGGAGCATGAGCGAGCAGTCGCGCTCAAAAAATGCGCCGCCCCAGCCGTAGGGCTTGCCCATGAATTGGTTGCCGAGGGCAGCGGCCGCTTTGGGCGTGAACGGCACAGGGAAGGGTTCAAGGCCGGCGGACGCGGATATGCGGGTGACAGCGGCCCGCCCGGAAGCCTCCCGCTTGGGCAGGAGGAGTTGACCGCTTTTGACCGGCAGCAGCGCGCCGATGCGCAGTTCAGCGCCGCCGACATTCATGCGGTCGCGGGTGACGGCATGCAGGGGCGCATCCCGCCAGGCGTTTATGAACGCAGCATCCACTTGGGCCACTTTGCTTGCCTCCACCCAGCCCGAGCACACGGCCGTTTCGCAGAACAGCCATTTGCGGTCGGCTGAAATATGGCTGATGAACACCGGGGTGCCGATCCACAGGGCGGTCATCTGGTAGTCGTCAAAGGGAAATCCCTGGCCGGGCTTGGCCGGGTTGTCGTAAAAAGGTTTGGTCGTGGGCATGGCCCGCATCAGGGCGTTGCCGGTAACTATGCCCGGCGCGGCCAGGCTGGGGTAAAGGTAAAACTGGGCGTTTTCCGAGGCCGCGTTGCGCTCGGACATGGGAATAACGCCGCCGTCGGCCGTGTATCCGACGCGCGCGGCGTAAGCGCGTTCGGCCCAGGCCGCATCTTTTACGGACACACTGGAGGAGGTTTGCGCCCAGGGCGAGAAAAACAGGCGGATGAAGCGCGCGGCCGCCTGGGCCTGCTCGTCGCGCAGGTCGAATTTCGGGGCGTTTTGTGCATAAACGGTTAAATCCTGGGGAAGGCGATCAAAGTCTTTGATGTGGGTGAGCATGGCCGGGTCGTAAATGCCGGGCCGTTCCGGGCTGCCGATGGGTTTGGGCGCGGTTTTGGCCGAGCAGCCGGCCAGGAGGAGGCCGGCCAGCAAAAAGAGAAGCGCGACGTAAAGAGCGGAGCGCGAGTTTGCAGCCTTTTTATGAACAGCATGCAGTGCGGGCATAATATTTCTTATCCTTAAGCAGAGTATGGTCGGGCAAGCATACCCGGCTTCAGCCAAAAAAACCAGCGTTCAGGCAAAATTCAGGCGGCCGGGGCGCGGGTATTTGCGCCCCGTGTCGTCAAAAAGCGTTTTAGCGCTGTATTTTCCTTGCGCCTTCAGCTATGCTCAGGGCAAGCATCATTGTTGCCTGAGGTTTTTTTCGCACTTAATTTATAGGCATAACCGGGAGGAAACGCCATGTCCGCAGCCCAGGAATTTATCCGGGATTTGGCCGCGGACCTTGCCGCCATGCGCGGGCAGGGCCTGTACAAGGAAGAACGGATCATCACTTCGGCCCAGGCCGCGGATATCAACGTGGCCGACGGGGTGCGGGTGGTCAATTTTTGCGCCAACAACTATCTGGGCCTGGCCAATGCTCCGGCGCTCATCGACGCGGCCAAAGCGGGGCTCGATTCGCACGGCTTCGGTCTCGCCTCGGTACGCTTCATTTGCGGCACCCAGGATATTCACAAGCAATTGGAAAAGGAGCTGGCCGCTTTTTTGGGCATGGAGGATGCCATTCTGTATTCCTCCTGCTTTGACGCCAACGGCGGCCTGTTTGAGTGCCTGCTGGGCGAGGAGGACGCCGTGGTTTCCGATGCCCTGAACCATGCCTCGATCATCGACGGCATCCGT
>CBDTYX010000331.1:0-2132 GCA_965364745.1 uncultured Desulfovibrionaceae bacterium
GCCGTGCCCAGGTGGATGTTGCCGTTGGCATAGGGAGGGCCGTCATGCAGCACAAAGCGCTCGGCCTCGGAATTGGCCGCGATCATGGCCCGGTAGGCGTCGCTTTCTTTCCAAAACTCCAGGGTCTTGGGCTCGCTTTGCGTAAGGTTGGCTTTCATCGGAAAGCCGGTGTCGGGCAAATTCAAAGTATCTTTATATTCTTTCATATGGGGCTATTTCCTTATAAACTCAAACCCTGCGGGGGAAATACAAAACTCGCCCGTCGGCGCGTCCTTGTTTGCGGCATCCGTCGGCGCGGGGCATAAAAGTGCGCAATCTTTGCGCAAGAGGGCGGGGAAGTCAAGTTTTTCAGCAAGATTGCGGGACCGAGGGGGGAGAAACAACAGGGACAGGGCGGCTTCTTTTTTGGTCTGCTTAGGCAAGCAGGCCTTTAGCCTTGCACCGCTGCGGCCATTTCCCGCAAGATAGCCAGGGTTTCCTCGGCTTCGGCCAAATCCATCCGCCTGATGGCAAATCCTGCGTGGGTGATGACGTAATCGCCCACGACAGGAGCCTCCGGCAGGAGCGCTGTGGAAATCTGCAAGCGGGTGTAGGCGGATTTTTCAGGCGTGGTCGCGCCTGGGGCGGCGTTCATTTGCGGCGGGGCCTGTCCGATATTGATGTCCTCGATCCGGATAAGCGCTTTTTGGTCGGGCAGAATTTCTTCGACATACCCGGGCACGGCTAAACACATGATTTCGACTCCAGATTATTTGCAGCGGCGTTTTTGCAGCAAGTTTTTTTCAATATATAAGAATATGGGAGTCGGGGTCAATAAGCGCAAGAGGCGAGCGCGGAAGGGGAGCGCCGGGCACAGGGGTGCCCGGCGCCCTGATCAGCAGTTATTTCGGAGGCATAAAACTGCCGTAACTGCCTCTCTGGGGGGTTACTTTGCGGTATCCACCTTTCCGGATTTAATATCTTCAATCAGTTGTAAAATTTCCTGGCGCAAAGCCTCCGGCACAGCCGGATTGAAAGTGCCCAGGCTCATGGCCTTGGGTTCTTCAAAGCCGATGAGGTATTCCTTACCTTCCAGTTTGCCGTCGTAGGCGATATTAAGCACCCGGAAAATGGCCTGCGACCAGTGCATAACCGCGGATTGCAAAATAGTGTCCGGCCATTCCGGATAGTGATCGTAATAAATGCCGAAAGCCCAGACGCCTTTTTCTTTGGCGGCCTGGAAGCTGCCCATAATGGCGTTGTCCATGGTCGGGTAAATCATGTCTGCGCCTTGGCTGATGCAGGTCAAAGCGGCTTCTTTGCCTTTGGCGATATCGTCCCAGTCGCTGGTCCAGGCGGTCAGCACTTTGCCTTTGGGGTTCGCGGCCATAAAGCCGTTGGCAAATCCTTTTTGCTGGTCCAGTGTAAAGGCGATCTGCTGCGCGCCGATATAGGCGCCGACACCGGTTTTGCTCATTTTACCGGCCAGATAGCCCAAAGCGTATCCGGAATCTACATCTTTAAAAGCGCAGGCAAACTACGTTCTCGCTGGGCGTGATGCCGTTAATGACTATGAACATGGTTTTGGGGTAGCGCTTGGCCACCCGGTCGGCGGCATCCTGGAATTCACCGCCCATGCCCAGGACCACGTTGTAGCCGCGTCGGGCGTAGTCGGCCAAGGCTTCGGCCTGGTCGGGCTGGGCCACTTTTTCGCTGTAAGCCACAGAGATGCCCAATTGTTCCTTGGCCAGCATCATGCCTTCATAGCCGGACTGGTTGGCGCTTTTGTCGGTAATTACGCCGGGCAATACAATGGCCGCTTTAAAATCTTTAGCCTGAACGGGCGAAAAAGCCCCCAGCAACAACAGAAATAGTGTTGAAAGCAAACTGATTGAAAAACAGGCGCGTTTTTTTCCATTGAACATAAGATTCTCCTGCTACAACAGCCGCATGCGGGCGCGGATATCGCCCGAAGCAGCCGGCTGAGGGTTCTTGCCGATGTCCCAAACAAAATTGGATAAGGTTACTTGAGCTTTTTTCAGAAAAAATGGCAACCACGATAAAACGTGCATGGAGTATGTACCAGAAATGGCTGGCGTGTCCGAATATATGCTCGCTGGAGGCAAAAAGGGATAAATGAAATAGGAAATGTG
>CBDTYX010000332.1:0-2112 GCA_965364745.1 uncultured Desulfovibrionaceae bacterium
ACCAACAAGGGCTCCATCACCTCGGTGCAGGCCATTTACGTGCCCGCCGACGACCTGACCGACCCCGCCCCGGCCACCACCTTCTCGCACCTCGACGGCACCCTGGTGCTCTCCCGCCAGATCTCCGAGCTCGGCATCTACCCGGCCGTGGACCCGCTGGACTCCACCTCGCGCATTCTCGACCCGCACGTGGTCGGCGTCGAGCACTACACCGTGGCCCGCGAAGTGCAGCAAATTCTGCAAAAGTATCGTGACCTGCAAGACATCATCGCCATCCTGGGCATGGATGAACTGTCCGACGAAGACAAAATCATCGTCGGCCGGGCGCGCCGCATTCAGCGCTTCCTGTCGCAGCCCTTCCACGTGGCCGAGCAGTTCACCGGCTACGCCGGCGCTTACGTCAAGCTGGAAGACACGGTGCGCAGCTTCAAGAGCATCTTGTCCGGCGAATACGACCACCTGGCTGAAGACGACTTTTACATGGTCGGCAGCATTGAGATGGCTGTTGAAAAATACAACAAGCGCCAGTAAATAAGCGCACGGGACTTTAGCTATGGCCAATACGCTTCATCTGTCTGTGGTAACGCCCTCGGCCATGATTGTGGATCAGGATGTCACTTACGTGGGCGCGCAAGGGCTGGAGGGCGACTTCGGCGTCTTGCCCGGCCACGCCGCGCTCCTGGCCGCTTTGCGGGTGGGTCACATCTTCTACAAAACCGGGGATGACACCCGCTACGTGTTTGTGTCCGGCGGCTTTGCCGAAGTCTCCAACAACAAGGTCATTGTTCTGGCCGAAACCGCCACCCGCGCCGAAGATATCGACACCGAGCGCGCGGCCAAAGCCAAAGCCAGAGCCGAAGAACGCCTGCGGAGCAAAAACCGGGATATCGACCAGGTGCGCGCCGAAGCCTCTCTGCAGCGGGCCGTTAATCGCCTGAGCACGGCCGGTTTTGCCAAAAAATAATCGCGCCTGTTTTTTAAACGCGCCTGACCACAAAAAAGCGGAGGAAATCCTCCGCTTTTTTTATATATTTTTCACTATACAATTTGTCTTTATATAAAATTCATAAAAATCAAGCGGTTGCGCCCCTGAAGCCGTCGCAAAAAATTCCGCAAATTGACTTTTTTTACAAAAATATATAATAATCAGAAAACTTTCATTCACACAATGTTGCACCGTGAACGCCAACCGTCTGTTTGCGTTGTCCGGCAGGAAAAATAAAATGTCTGATATCAAATATGACGACATCATGAGCATCTTGCGGCAGCGCGACATTCTGCCGAACCTGTTTGACCTCTCGCGCATTGTGGAGCCGGAAAGCGGCAAACTGGTGGAGCTTAACTGCGGCGCCCTGCAGGAAACCAAAGTCTCCTGCAACGACGTGTTCGGCTCGGACGCCCGCTGCCGCAACTGCACCTCCCTGCGGGCGCATTATTCCAACGAAACCGTGGTCAAGCTCGAATACGCCAACAGCGCCGTGCTGCTCATCTTGTCCATACCCGTGGAAATCCAAGGCCGCCTTCTGGTGGTCGAGCTCGCCAAAGACATCACCAAAAGCATGACCGTGGACGTGCGCGATTCCCTCTTTGCCGGCGAAGTGCCCTCCATCATCAACAAGCTGAACAAAATGGCCGCCACCGACCCCCTAACCGGCCTGCAGAACCGTAGAACCCTGGACGAGCGCCTTGCCGTTTCTCTGGATAACTGCCGGCAAATGGGCCTGCCCTTGTCCCTGGCCATGATCGACATCGATCACTTCAAGCGGGTTAACGACACCTACGGCCACCAGAGCGGCGACGAAGTCATCAAAGGCGTGGCCGGCGTCATCAAATCCTACGTGCGGCGCGATTCCGACTTCGCCGTACGCTACGGCGGAGAAGAAATCCTGCTCTGCCTGCCCGGCGTGTCCTTAAGCGATTGCCGTCTGATCTGCGCCCGCATTCACACCCAAATCGAACAAACCGCCTTTGCCTGCGAAGGCCACTCCATCCGCGTCACCGTGAGCATGGGCGTAGCCGGCCTAGACGACGACATCACCACGGCGGAAAAACTCATCGCCCTCGCCGACGAACGCCTGTACATTGCCAAAAATACCGGCCGCAACAAGATAG
>CBDTYX010000333.1:0-2110 GCA_965364745.1 uncultured Desulfovibrionaceae bacterium
GGTGCAGGCGCACAGCTTCTTCCGGCGGGGGGTAGGCTTCAATAAGATAGACCAGCTTAGCCCGGGTGTCGTTGCTGAATATTACCGGCGGGGTATATTCGGCTTCAGCGGAAATATAGGTGATGCTGGCCGGCACATCCGGCGCATTATCAATGTGAATGGCGATCTTCTGGTCCACATGCAGGCCCGCCAAAGCGGTTTGGGGCACAAAAAAGCGCACGTAGATATTTTGCGGCGGCAAGAGGCGCGCCACCGGGCTGCCGGCCGGCACCCATTCCCCTTCCCTGAACATGGTGTCGTAAACAAGGCCAGCCTGGGAAGTGTTCACCCGTTTCTGGTCCAGTTGCCAGCGGGCCTGGGCCAGAGCCCCCTTAGCCGACTCGATCAGCGCTTCCTGGGCTTTGATTCGCTCTTCACGACTGGGAAGCCCGCCCACGCCCAGTTGGCTTTCCATTTGCGCCACTCTGGCGGCATCCGTTTCGGCCGCAGCGCGATAGTTATCTAAAGTGGCCCTGGCAATGCCGCCCTGGGCGTATAACGCTTCATTGCGCTTAAGCATCAGCGCGGAGTCGTGGGCGACAGCTCTGGCCTGCTCCAGTTGAGCGCGGGTGACATCAAGCTCCAAGGGGCGCTCTCCGGTACGCATATCTCTAAGCAGGGCTTCCACGGACTTAAGATCAGCCTCATATTGAGCCACCAGGGCCAGTTCCTGCCCGCACTCCAGACTGAACAGCGGGTCGCCCGTGTTTGCTTGTTGTCCGCGCTTAACATATAAATGCTCTAATTGTCCGGCCCGGGAAGAGGCCATGTACACGAAATCGCCTTCAACATAGCCCTGAAAGGTATCGGAGTCGCTGGAACAGCCCAAGACGAACAACGCAAAGACCGCCGGCAACAAAAGCATTCCCCGCCGCATCGGCGGACAAAAGCGCAAAGAAATAAACGCCGGAAAGCGCATGGCTTACTCCGTTTGGCTGCAGATTTTTGATGTCCGTTTTGATTCATAACAGCTAACGCCGCATATTTCCAGATGAAATGTGCCTCCCGACTTGCGGCGCAAAAAAACGTCCGGCCTTCACGGCAAAATGCCGAAGAAAGCCGGACGTCTCAGTATTAAAAGTTCTCAGGCGATTAGGCCCAGCCTTTTTTGCCCATGTAGCTGATCAGATCCGCCACGCGGCAGGAATAACCCCATTCGTTGTCATACCAGGCCACCACTTTGACCATGATCTCATTTTGCACAAATGTATATTCCGCATCCACAATGGAGGAACGGCTGTCGCCCTTGAAGTCCATGGACACCAGCTTTTTATCGCTCACGCCCAAAATGCCTTTAAGTTCGCCGTTGGCGGCTTTGCGTAGGGCGGCCAGCACTTCTTCCGTGCTGGAAGGCTTTTCCAGAATGCCGATGAAATCCACCAGGGAAACCGTAGGCGTGGGCACACGCACGGAATAGCCGGTAAACTTGCCTTTGAGCTCGGGAATGACCTTGGCTACGGCCTGGGCCGCGCCGGTGGAGGTGGGAATCATGTTGCAGGCGGCCGCCCGGGCCCGACGCAAGTCCTTGTGCGGCAAATCCAAAATGCGCTGGTCATTGGTATAGGAGTGAATGGTGGTCATGCTGCCCATTTTGATGCCGAATTCTTTTTGCAGCACGGCGGCCACGGGCGCCAGACAGTTGGTGGTGCAGGAGGCATTGGAAATAATATGATGCTTGGCCGGGTCATACATGCCCTCGTTGACCCCCATGACCACAGTCAGGTCTTCTTCCTTGGCCGGAGCAGTGATAATCACCTTTTTGGCGCCGTTATCCATGTGTATCTTGGTATCTTTGGCGCTGCGGAAAACACCGGTGGATTCAACCACCACCTCCACGCCCAGCTCGCCCCAGGGGAGCTTCGCCGGGTCGCGCTCGGCCAGGCTGCGCACAGTCCAGTCATTCACGCTAACCACATCTCCGTTTATTGAAATATCAAACCCGGCGTGGCCGTAATTGGTGTCATATTCCATAAGATGAAAGTTGGTTTCCGGGTCGTACAAATCGTTGACCGCGACCACTTCCATGCTGTCCGCAAAATCATCCATAATCCGCTTGAAGACCTGGCGGCCG
>CBDTYX010000334.1:0-2093 GCA_965364745.1 uncultured Desulfovibrionaceae bacterium
GAGCAGAGGAGCTTTATGTTGTTCCTTAATGCTCAAGTATTGCTCCAGCATAGGGGTCATTTTAAGCCCGTTTTGCGGAGCGGCGGGCCTGGCGAGCTCAGGGATGTCGGACATGGGCATGATGATAATGGAAAACGCGCTGGATTAAAACCCTAAACATAACGCGTGCCCAAAATTGTAAAATGCCCTGGAAAACGGCGGAACCTCTTCCAGGGCAGCAAACGGAAATTATAGGGGTGTTAATTTTTAAGTGAACGCCGGAACATGGCAGAATGCCAGCTGCGACATTTGGGGCAGGCGAAGAAGATGGTATTCTGGCGCAAGCCGCATACTTTGCAGATGAATCTGTTGTTTTGCCGCCCCTGGCCCAGAAAGTAACCTATTTGTTCGCGCAAGTAAGGGGTGACGCTTTCATTTTGCAGGGTGATAGCCACCCGCTCCATACGGGCGGCCCAAAATTCCGGGTCGATAAGCAGGGCTTTTTCAAAAGACAGTCCGGCTTCTTCCAGGCGACGAGCGCGCATGAGAAAAAGACCGTGGTAATAGTGCGTAAGCAGGTCCGCAGCTTCCGGCGTGGGGCGGCGACCGTCCACGATAACTTTGCACCAATCGGAGGCAATGGCGGATTTGAGCTCATCCGGGGTGTGCCGGTTATCGTTCTCCGCGCTTTGGGGCGCGCTTTCTGTTTCAGCATTACTGGCCTCATCGACATCGGAAGCGGTTTCCGCAGCTGTGGCTGCGGCCGTTTCCTTATCAATAAGGGCGAAAGAGCGATCCAGCTCGTTAAGCAAGCCTTCCAGAAATAAAAAACGGACTTCCGGCGCGATTTTATTCCAGGCCAGGCCGTAAAGTTTGGCTACTTCGCGCCATTTGCTCTGGCGCGAAGCATAAATAATGCGGGCCAGCCAGGCTTCGGGCGAGGGCGGATAAACGCGCAGGGCCTTTTTAGTCGCGCTTAAGGCTTGCGCGGCATTGTCGTGATGCAGATACTCTTCGCCCAGGCAGGTAAGATAAAAGGCTTCGGCCACTTTATGCCCGAGGCGGCTATAAGCGGCGGCCGCTTCCTGGAAATTGCCCGAAGCCGCATACAGCATGGCTATTTCATGCCCGATAACGTCGGAAGGTCCGCCCCAGCGGCGCGCGTGCTCAAAGGCGGCCAGAGCGCGGTCCATAAACCCGCCGCGTTTGTAGTCCAGACCCATTTCAAAATACGCTCTGGCTTTCAGGTCGTCGCTAAGGTCAGAGCGCACCACGATGCTGTTGCGAATCTGTATGGCGCGTTCAAGGTCGCCGCGGGCGCGATAAAGGTTGCCTAGAGCAAGGTAGGTGCCCACGGCGTCAGGGTCGCTGCGCACCACCTCTTTAAGGGAATTGATGGCCGCCAGAGTATCGCGGTCGGTCATGGATTCCCCCTCATGCAAAAAGAGGAAGAAATTATGCCGTCGGCCGTGAAATAAATTGGAAATGCTGCGCCATATACTCATGGCCTAACTCCGCTAACTGGAAGTTGTAGGGTTGCCCGGTTTGTCGTTGCCCGTTTCGGTTTCCGGCTCAGCAAAAGAAGGCAGGGCCGGGGCTGGGGTCTCTTCAGTTAAAACTGAAGCATTGCCGGTGGAAAGGGGCAGGGTGCGCAGGGAGTTGAGCTCGCGCTCCAGATGTTTAATTTTGCGTCGGGCTTTGGTTAAGTTAAGCCCTAAACGGATGCGGTCGCAGATAAGAAAGAATATGGCCGAAAGCCCTCCCAAAAGAAAAGCTGCCAGGATGACAAAATACAAAGGCAGCGGGATGCTTTTTTGCACGCTGTCAAAAAGAAAAAGATCAAGCTTGAATTGTGTGGTCTGGCCCAAAAATTCGCTGTTTTGAACCACAAAGATGACCGCCAGAAAAAATATGCAGATAGCCAGAAAAACTCTGATGAAACGCATGTGGTTATCCTCCGGGACTATATCCGTTGAGCCTGCCTGCAGCCGCAAAATTGTTCAAGTTATGATTTAAGGTTCAGCAAAAAACGGTCGCAAAGCCGCATATGTTTCTGTCAAATATTGAGGCACAACACGGGTTTCCGCGGTTACAGCAATGAATGAAGCATCTCC
>CBDTYX010000335.1:0-2090 GCA_965364745.1 uncultured Desulfovibrionaceae bacterium
TGCGGGCGTCTGCTGCGCATCCGCCAGAGCATTTCAAGTGTGAAATGCTCTAAATTGTCGGCTTGCTGACGCTTGAAGCCCGACAAAAGTGCATAGCTTAAAAATAAGCATGCCTTGCCGAAACGGCTGCAAAACTAAAAAAATAATTTGAAAAAATAAAATTTATTTTATAGGCCTCCTCTTCTTCCACTGGAAGAGCACGGTACAAAAGTTGCATTCCTTTACCTTAAACAACTGCTGCGGCTTTAATTTCCGGTTTGCTTTTCATGATCGGGTGATTATGTTCATGAAACCGCAGCAAAGGGGCGATACATGCGTATTTATGGAATTTTCAGCCTGGTCTGTCTGGCTATGCTTCTGCCGGGCATTATTGCCGGGTGCAAGCCCGCGCAAAGCGGCGATGAGGTGGTCATGGACACCAGAACCGGCATTTACCTGGATAATATCACGGCCGACTGCCTGGCCCGTTGCGAGCGCGGCGGCGATTACGGCATTTTGACCCACAACGGCTGCGTATACGGCTGTGAAGAGATTGCCCGGACTTTTGACCTGCAGGGCAAAGTCTATAAAGACTGGCAACGCTGTGAAGAAGCCGTGTACAATATTACTGAAGACAAATTTCTGGCTGATTACGATGAAATGTGCATGACCTACACGGATAATATCCACCGTCAACGCGGCTGCCTGGACGCTGTGCGCTTTTATTACGCGGCCCTAAGTCCGGCGGCCGTTTGCCAGCCTTTTTCACCCATGTATTATGGCGGCCCCAAAAGCGGACCGGGCATTCAAGGAAAAAGTTTGTCGCAATAAATACCTCAGGGTTTGTCAGGGCTGAATGTTGGACGCGGCGCATCCCCACACCTCTTTATGGCGACGGCTGGCCATCTGTTGCCGCATGGTCAAGCCGGCCCACGCGGTGTTCGTGCTGCCGCCGGCTTTGTGCGGCGTAATTTTTGCGACCTCCGGCCTGCCGGACCTGCGCGCCCTGTTTTGGATGCTCATGGCCATGCTGGGCATCTGGTGCGCGTCCATGGCCTACAACCGCATTGCGGATCGCGCCCAGGACGCCTTAAACCCCCGCACCGCGCACCGCGTGCTGCCCCGGGGCGAGATTACGTTAAGCACGGCGCGTTGGTTTTGCGCGGCAAGCGCGGCGCTGTTTCTTATTTCCGCGGCCATGCTGGGCAGCCTGTGCTTTGTCTTGGCCTTTCCGGCCTTAGGCCTGGCCCTCGCTTACAGCCATATCAAATACCATTCATGGCTGTGTCACTTTGCCATCGGCGCGGTGACCGGCATAACCCCCACGGCCAGCTGGCTGGCTTTTAAGCCCGAATTTGCCCTGGGGCCGGCTGTGCTGGGCTTGGGGCTGCTGTTTTGGGTGGCGGGATTTGATATGATTTACGCTTGCCAGGATGCGGAATTTGACCGCGAGCACGGCTTTCGCTCCGCGCCGGCCGATTTTGGCGAAAGCGCGGCCCTCATCCTGGCCGCCGGCTGCCATGTGAATACGGTGATTTTTTTTGTGCTGGCCGGAATTATTCAGGGCTTGGGTTTTGCATACTTTTTGAGTATAGTGTTTATAGCGGGCCTTCTCTACCAGGAAAACCGCCTGGTTTCCACCCGGGACTTAAGCCGGGTGGGCACGGCCTTTCTTACCTGCAACGCGCTGGTGGCGGTGATTCTTTTTTTGGGCGTGCTGTGCGGGTAAATGCGAGTAAAAAACTATGGCTAACCGCAAACACGAACAATGGCTGAAAAACCTGGCTTTAGCGCAGGAACGGGCCGAAGGGGCCATCATCACTCCGGACAATGAGCTTGGCGATGAAGCCCCCAGCCGCTCTCAGCTTAAGCGCGAAAGCGCGGCCGTACAGGAACTGGGCGAAGAATTGTGCAAACTGCCCGGCCAGGTGCTCATAGACCTCGGCGTTGATGAAGAGTTACGCGAGGCTATCATTGTCTGGCAAAAAACCGCCACCCATGAGGGCAAACGCCGCCAGATGCAATATGTGGGCAGGCTCATGCGCAATGTGGACACGCGCCGGCTGTTTACGGCCTGGCAAAAATTTAAGGCCGACGGAGCGGCCTCGGCC
>CBDTYX010000336.1:0-2089 GCA_965364745.1 uncultured Desulfovibrionaceae bacterium
ACATCGGGCATCGAGCCGGTCATCGTGTTGATCTGCTGGTGGGCCTCGTCGCCGCGCTAAATTATGTAGACCTGGGTTTTTTGTTCAATACTCCCAAAAACACGGCTGAGGTGGAAATTCCCAAAATCGAAGAACCGAACGCCGCCAGCCGCCCGGCGGAAGAAGCGGGCGGGCGGGGCGCAGGCGGCCCCGGCTTTGCCCCTGAAACTATCCGGCCGCCATCTCTGCCGGAAAGCCAAAGTCCCGGGTTAACCGCAACCGACAACGCCACCCGCCCGGCCAACGCCACTGTAGAAGCCGGACAAATCGGCCCGGAAGACACGGCGCAAAACGCCACGCGCGGACCTGCGGATGAAGAGAGGCCCCCGGCCGCACACAGCGACAAGCCCGGCCGCGCCCCCACTTCCGTGGATGTAGGCGGCGGACGTACGGCCGAGGTGGGGGCAGTAATTCCTCCGGTCAAGACCGACTCCACGGTCACTCCCCGTTTTGTCACCGATCTTGCCGAGTTTCTGGTCAACGGCTATTACCCCAAAGGCACGCACCCGGCCGCAACGGGCAGCGGCATTTCCATTGTCAGCTTAAAATCTCTGAACCTGCGTTACGGCGGGGCGCTGGTGGGCCTGAACAAACCTGTGGACGACCCGGTGGAACGACGCGGATTTGTGCTGCGCTACGTGATGATGCCCAGCATGATCCGGGCTCTGTACGCCCTTTACGCCGACACGTTTATAAGCACCATGACCGCCGAAGCGAACAAGTTGATGCGCACGCCGCAAAACGGCTCGCCGCGCCAAATTTCTCCCCGCGAACGTGCGGAAATGTTCAACATTTATTCCGCGCACGCCCGCACGCTGTCTTCCATTTTCAAGGCCTGCGCCGCTGACCGGGAAATCAGCAAATATATGCAGGACTATTGGGATGCGGAAGAAGCCGCTCTGGCCGCAGACCTCAATTTCCAAAACGCCCAGGAAGCCGCCGAACTGGCCCGCAGAAACAACTCCGCCGATTTTGCCGCCGCTAAAAACGCCGCTGACGCGGCCGGCTCGGCCTACCGCGATGCGATCATCAAGCGGGAAAGCGCCCGCAGCTCCCTTATTTCCGTGCTGCGCGGCCACCCCGGCGTGCGTGGCCTGGGCGACGACCAAATGCTTTATGCCGTGGCCTGGGTGCAGCGCCGCTTGCGCGACATCCCCAATGCCCTTAGCGCCCTGGACGCTATGAGCGGCGTTTTGGATAATATGGCCGGGCGCATGGAAGCCTTGACCGCCGCTCCTTAACAGGCAGGCGCCGGACAAATCCGAAACCCGCCTTGCCCGGAGACCGTTTGCAAACCGCTATTTCCAACGATCACATTGTCGACAATTTCCGGCTAAACAATAAACAACCGGACGGCAACCCGTCTTTACAAGTCGCCCGACCATATTTCCGCGCCGGCGTTATCTTGCCGGGCGCTCTTTTTCCCTTCCCCCCCATTTCTCCCATCTTTGCTTTAAATTCTTTTCTAAAAAAAGTTGCAAAAGATATTTCCCGAGCTTGACACTTTTTGGAAAATATAGTTTAGGATAAAACTAAGATCAGACATAGGCGTGCCGTATTCATTTATTACCATTTCTGACTAATTTTACGGCAGGCCGGTATCACGCAGAAGATGTCTGGCTTAAAAAACCGGCTGGGGAGAAAAAGCACTGGCTTTAGCCATAGGAGGACCGGCAAAGCTTGAGCGCAACTAAAAAAAGGCAAATAAATTTTTGTTATATAATACTTAGGAAATAGACACCTCGGCCGCAAAGGCCGCCATAAAGAGTTAAAGCATGGCACTACTCAACAATCCTCAAGGACAAGTGGTTAATGTTCCGGTTACCCCGAATATGGAACTGGAATTTGGCTTTGACCCGGGTTCCGAAGCACAGCTTTCACGCGACGGCGACAACCTGACCTTCACCTTTGAAGACGGCGGACAGCTTGTCCTCACCGATTTCTACGCGCAGGAAATTGAACAACTGCCCACCATGGATATTCAAGGCGCCCAGATCAGCGCTGAAGACTTCCTGGCCAGCCTTGGCGACGACACCCTGCTGCCCGCGGC
>CBDTYX010000337.1:0-2083 GCA_965364745.1 uncultured Desulfovibrionaceae bacterium
TCAGCCTGAAAATTCTTCTCCATTTCAGCCAAAAACGCGGCTTTCTCTTCCGCATTAAGGCCAGGCAACTTGTCCTGGGTTAGCGGCTCTTCCTCGCCGGGCAAGGCCGTCCGGTTGATCATGATCATGCCGAAAGCCCCGCCGGCTTCATCCCGCCCCAAAGCAACCAGCGCGGGGGCGCCCTCTTCTTCCGGCTGCACCTGCCAATTATCCGGCAAAGTGATGGACATCCCCCCCGGCAGACGCACGCTGCTGTTTTTAGCCAAACCCGCTGCGGGCAAAGCAAGGCACAGCAGCAAAACGCCAAGTAGCGTTTTAAAAATAATCCGCCCCATATAATTATCCTTATGCAGCAAAAAATGCCGGCAAGTTGTTAAGACACCTTGCTGCCGTTAAGCACGGGCCCGGTGGTTGTTACCAGCTGCAAGCCGCCCTCGCTGCGCACAGCCAGCAGCATCCCCTGGGATTCAAGGCCGCGCAGCTTGCGCGGGGCCAGATTCGCCACTATCACAATCCGCAGGTTGACGAGTTCCTCAGGTTTATAAAACTCCGCAATGCCGGCGATGATCTGACGCGGCGCATCTTCACCCAAATCCACCTCAAGGCGCAGCAATTTATCCGCATCAGGATGCGGTTCAGCCAGGCGCACCGTGCCCACACGCAAATCCACTTTCTGAAAATCGGCAAACTCGATCAATGCTATGCCTTCCACCTTTTCCGCCTCCCGAGACGCAACCACGCTCTTATTTTTATTTTCTTTTTCAAGCGCCGGGGCTCTACCTGCGCCTTTAGCCTCTTGGGTTTCCGCACCAGGCAACTCCAAGCGGGGGAACAAATTGGAAGCTGAAGCCGTCTTGCGACCTGGTTCCACACCTGACCAGCACGCGGCTTCTTCGCCGAGCCTGGCCGTGGCCGGATCGAAGTCGCAGCCCAGCTGCCCGAGCATGGCCTCGGCCGTGCCCGGCATAACCGGCCAAAGATGTACCGCCACTTTGCGCATGGCGGTGAGCAGGGTATGCATGACCGTGCCCAGGCGCTCCATGTCCTTGTTCTTGTGCAAAACCCAGGGCGCGGAGCTGTCCACATACTTGTTCAAGCTGCGCACCAGCTCCCATAAAGCTTCCAAAGCGCCGGACATGCGCATGGCTCCGAACAGACCCTGGAAATTACGCTGCGCTTCTCCGGCGAGATCCAAAAGGGCTTGATCCTCAGCCGTGTATGAACCCGGGGCCGGGATTCTGGCCTCAAAATATTTGGCGTTCATGCTCAAAACCCGTGAAAACAAATTGCCAAGGTCGTTGGCCAAATCGGAATTGTGGCGGCCGAGCATGGCTTCATCTGTAAAATTGGCGTCAGAGCCGAAGTGCATTTCACGCAGCAAGAAATACCGGAAGGAATCCAGACCGAAGAAATCAACCATATCCAGAGGGCTGACCACGTTGCCCACGCTTTTGGACATTTTGCTGTCGCGCACCAGCCAATAGCCGTGCACGTTCAAGTGCTTGTACACAGGCACGCCCGCAGCCATGAGCATGGTCGGCCAAAAAATGGCGTGCGGCTTTAAAATATCTTTAGCCACCAAGTGCTCGCCTGGCCAAAATTTCTTAAACTTCTCGCCGTCCGGCCAGCCCAGGGCGTTGATATAGTTGAGCAGCGCGTCAAACCAGACATAGCAGACGTAATCTTCATCAAAGGGCAGCTCAATACCCCAGGTCAAACGGGTTTTCGGCCGGGAAATGCACAAATCTTCCAATTCGCCGCTGTCCAGCAGACTTAAAACCTCATTGCGATAGCGCTCCGGACGGATAAAATCAGGATTGTCCAGGATATACTGCTTGAGCCGTCCCTGATACTTGGCCATACGGAAGAAATAATTCTTTTCGCTGATATATTCCGGCTTGGTCCCGTGTTGGGGGCAAACCCCGTTCTCCAGTTCCTTCTCAGTGTAAAAACGTTCGCAACCCAAGCAGTAATGGCCGCCGTACTCGCCGAAATAAATATCGCCGGCCTCATAAACCTTTTGCATAAAGGCCTGCACCCGGCGCTTGTGCTCCGGATCGGTGGTACGGATAAACTGTGAGTA
>CBDTYX010000338.1:0-2081 GCA_965364745.1 uncultured Desulfovibrionaceae bacterium
GAGGGAAGAAAACCTTTTTAAGGAAATGGTTTTCTTCCCTCCCCCGAACCCCCTCTTCTTTCCCAAACCTTTTTAATTGTTTTCAGCTTTGCTTGTGTTCAAAGAGCTCTTTCCGCACTGCTCAACTCCACGTCAAAACTGCCGGACACATAACAAACTTGCCATGCTAAGCTGCGCGAAGCATCCGCCTTCCCCCCTTTTTTAATATGATCAATATCCTCAACCTCACTCTGCCCGAACTTACCGAGTTCATGGTCAATGAGCTCAAAGAGCCCAAGTTTCGGGCCAAGCAAGTTTGGCAATGGCTATGGAGCCACGGCGCGCAATCGTTCAATGAAATGACCGACGTGTCTAAAATCACGCGCGCGGCTTTGGCGGAAACTGCAGAGATTGTTTGGCCGGAAATTGTGGAGGAGCAGCAAAGCGCGGACGGCACTGTTAAATTTCTGCTGCGCCTCAAAGACGACGCCCTTATCGAAACCGTGCTCATCCCCGGTTCCAAAAATCGTCTGACCCAGTGCCTGTCCTGCCAGGTGGGCTGCGCCATGGGCTGCACCTTTTGCAGCACCGGACAAATGGGCTTTACCCGCAACATGACCATGGCTGAAATATTGGGCCAGGTGCTCGTGGCCAGGCGTTACCTGGGCGATGAGCGCATCATGGACCCGCGGCTGAAAAACCTGGTGTTCATGGGCATGGGCGAGCCGCTGCTCAATTTGCGCGAGGTTATGCGCAGCCTGCAAAATTTAAGCGAGGAACAGGGGCTCAACTTTTCGCCGCGCCGCATTACCGTCTCCACCTGCGGGCTTGAAGCCGGCCTTGCGGAACTGGGGCAAAGCGGTCTGGCCTATCTCGCCGTGTCCCTGCATGCCCCGGACCAAGCCTTACGGGCCAAAATCATGCCCAAAGCCGCGCGTTGGCCCCTTGAAGACATGCTCGCCGCCCTGGAAAACTATCCCCTCAAAGCCCGCGAGCGCCTCACTTTCGAATACCTGCTCCTCGGCGGAGTCAACGACAGTCTGGAGCACGCCAAGGGCCTGGCCCGCATCATGAGTCGCCTTAAAGCCAAACTCAATATCATCGTCTACAATGAATCCGCAGGCCTGCCTTACAAGGCCCCGACCCCGGAAGCGGTCCTGGCCTTTGAGCAATATTTGTGGAACAAAGGCATTACCGCCATCTTGCGGCAAAGCAAAGGCGCGGACATCAAAGCCGCCTGCGGCCAGTTGGCCGCCAGCAGGAAAGGATAAACCACAAGAAGTTAAGCCCTCAAGTTTTTCCTCTCCAGTCCCTTCCCTTTCCTTAACTCTGCTTGGGGGCGGATTGAGAAAAATTTTGCCGGGATAGAGCGGCCACCTGGCCGGCTTGCTTGCGTACAAAATGATTTGCAGTCCGGGCAACGAAAAGAATCCGTTTTAAAAATGCGCTGCTCAAAACAAAAATTTTGCTTAATTTATATTCAAATCATCAAGTTGTAATCAATCTGAGAAACCATGCGTTCCAACCCCCAAATCACCCTCAGCCGTATCCCGGCTTTTCTGACTCCGCCGCGTCTGGCGGCGGTCTTCATGGTTCTGTCCCTGGCCGCCTGGCTGCTGCCTCTATGGGGAACAGTCCTGATTCTGTCCGGAGCCCTGGCCGCCGGAACGCGCCTGGGACTTTTCGCCTCTGCCGGACGTGTCAGACTCAAAACTTACGCTGTCTTTCTCTGCTTTTGGGCCTTGTCCACTTTTCTGCTGCAATGGCTGGCCGGGAGCATAGCCTGGCAAGCCGCATTACGCAGCGCCGCGGATTTGACCCTGCGCCTGGCCGCCCTGGCCGCCCTGACCCTTGATCTCGGTCTTTTGCTCACGCCCTTCGCCCTGGCCGGGGTTTTGGCCCGCGCCCTTAAACCTGTTCTGGGACAGGAACGCGCCGCCAATGCCGGCCTGGCCCTGGCAGTGATGTTGCGTCTCATCCCCCAGGCCGCGCACTGCTTGCGAGGTTTGCGGCAAACTCAAAAAATGCGCTGCCGCAACCTGCCCTTGTCCCGCCGGTTCAGCCTGCTGGCCGGCACCGCCCTACGGCAACTGAGCCTGCTC
>CBDTYX010000339.1:0-2078 GCA_965364745.1 uncultured Desulfovibrionaceae bacterium
GCAAAAGCCCATAGTGGCCGTTATTTACAGCCACAGCCACACCGACCACTACGGCGGCGTGCGCGGCGTCATCACCAATGAAGACGACGTCAAATCCGGCAAGATCAAAATCATCGCCCCGGCGGGCTTTATGGAAGAAGCCGTCAGCGAAAACGTGCTGGCCGGCAACGTCATGGGCCGCCGCGCCGCCTATTCCTACGGCCTTGTCCTGCCCAACAACTTCCAGGGCAACATCGGCAACGGCCTGGGGGTGACCGGCACCAACGGCAGCATCACTCTGCTGGCGCCCACGGACACCATTTCCAAAACCGGGCAGAAAATGACCATTGACGGTCTGGACTTTGAATTCCTCATGGCGCCCGGCTCCGAAGCCCCGGCGGAAATGCACTTCTACATTTCAACCCTCAAGGCCTTGTGCACGGCCGAAAACTGCGTGCACACCCAGCACAACTTCTACACCCTGCGCGGCGCCAAAACCCGCGACGTGTCCAAGTGGGTGGGCTACCTCAACGAAACCCTGGACATGTGGGGCGACAAGGCCGAAGTGCTCTTTGCCCCCCACACCTGGCCGGTTTGGGGCCAGGACCATATCGTCACCCACATCGAAAACTACCGCGACGTGTTCAAATACATCCACGACCAGGCCCTGCACCTGGCCAACCAGGGCTATACCATGGATGAAATCGGCAACATGATCGCGCTGCCCGACGTGCTCGCCCGCAACTGGGCCACGCGCGGCTACTACGGCTCGGTCAGCCACAACGCCCGCGCCGTGTACAACTTCTACCTCGGCTACTTCGACGGCAACCCGGCCAACCTCAACCCCTACGGCCCTGTGGACATGGGCAAACGCTACGTGAGCGCCATCGGCGGCGAGGCCAAGGTTATGGAAATAGCCAAGGAGGCCATTGACGCCGGAGATTACCGCTGGGCGGCCGAGCTTTTGAAGCACGTGGTTTACGCCAATCCCAAGAACCAGGATGCCCGCAATCTTGAAGCCGACGCCCTGGAACAACTGGGCTACCAGGCTGAAAGCGCCACCTGGCGCGGCTTTTACCTGTCCGGGGCCAAAGAGCTGCGCGACGGCATAGTCAAATCCTCTCTTGCCGACGTGTCCTCGCCCGATGTGGTGGCCGCCATGCCCGTGGAAATGATCTTCGATTTCCTGGCCGTGCGCCTGGACGCCCAAAAAGCCGCCGGCAAGGACATCACCGTCAACTTCAATCTGGCCGACAACGACAACTTGAGCCTCGCGCTCAAGCACAGCGTGCTCAATTACCGCCGCACCCTGCCCGAGAAGGCCGACGCCACCCTGGCCATGAGCCGCGACGACCTGCACAGCATGCTTATCGGCCAGGCCAAACTCGACGACCTCGTCAAGTCCGGCAAAGCCAAAGTGGACGGCGACCCGGCCAAACTGGCCGAAATGCTCTCCGCCGTCACTGACTTCGAATTCTGGTTCAATATCGTCACCTCCAACCAGAAGTACGAGGATTAACGATTAATAGTTAAACGTAGACAACCGGGGAGGGAAAACCACCAGGGGCCGGCCCCTTGAGATTTTTCCCTCCCCGGACCCCTCCTTTTTCCTTAACCCTGATTGCTCTTGAACTGAGGCCGCCGGGAAGGCGGGCTGCCCCTGCGGGGCAGCCGCTGAAAACCGCGTTTTTCAGCTTAGCCCCTCGCATCCCCGCCAGAGCCTGTCCCCGGCGAAAGCGGGGAACGGCGGAGCGAAGGTGTGCGATAAAATCTCTGGCCTCTAGAGGTTTTCCTTCCCCGGACCCCTCCTTTTTCCTTAACCCTGAGCTGGGGGGGTGAGGGAGGGCAGAGGGCCTTGAGTTTTTGCCTTGCAAGAGCACCTGTCCGCCCGCGCCGCGCCCCGCACGCTCGTCCATATCATCACCGTCGGCCGTCCCCCGGCGCGCCCTGCCCCCGGTCCGCCATCTTCCGTCCCGCCCCCGCCCCCAATTCGGGTTCAGGAGGGGAGAGGGTAACCGTCAGGGGCCGCGCTTCTAATGGGCACCTTCTCCCGGGCGTTCGCGTCCGGTCCGCATTCCGGGATGCGCGTAAAAAAACGC
>CBDTYX010000340.1:0-2055 GCA_965364745.1 uncultured Desulfovibrionaceae bacterium
AGGCGTGCCCGGCGGCTTGACCGGCAATGGGCCGCCGCGTGACGCTCGCCTCGTTGGACAGCCCGGCCATGGCGTCATATTCGGCCAGAATGGCCAAAGTTACGCCGCCCTTGCCGTAAGAAGCTTTAAAGGCGGTGGGCAGGCCGCAAAACTTGCGCTCCACGGCGAAGCCTTCGGCTTCCAGCCAGGCGCAGAGGGTTTCGGCGGACTCATATTCCATGAGCGGCAGCTCGGGCGTGCGCCAGAGCTTTTCCATATATTGCGCGATAACGGCGGCGTTGTCGTCCCATAATTTTTCATTGGCTTGGGGCATGGTTGTCTCCGTAAAAAATCAGCTCTGTAAAGTTTTTCGGCTACAGGCCGGGAAAATTTGTTCCCCGGCGGGGAGGCCGGAAAGAGGCGGTCGTTATGCCACTTTCTCCCGCCGGGGCGGGAATGACCTTAGCCGAAGAGCATGTAGGCCGCCGGGGTGACCAGCAAAATGCCGAGCACGGTTCTAAGCAGCCAGATGACCAAAAGGTGCCGAAACTTGAGGCCCAGATCCAGCTTCATGAGCAAGGGGCCGGTTTCGGTCAGGAAAATGATCTGCATGGCGCAGACCACGGAAACCACGAACCGGGTAAGCTCGCTCTCCAGGCCGCTGCCCACCACATAGGGCAAAAACACGTCCACGCCGCCCAGGAAAATGCACTGCCCGGCAAGTCCCGCTTCGGGCAGCCCGAGCATGGAAAGCAGGCCCTCCAGGGGCAGGGCCAGGTATTTGACGATGGGCGTGTATTCAACCACGATGGTGCCGATGGTGCCGATGAACAGGACAATGGGCTCCAGGGTGAACCAGATGTCGCCGGTGATTTTCAGGCCGCTGAAAATCAGGTTTTCTTTTTTCTCGCCGCCGCGGTCGGCCGCGGTTTTCAGGGCGTGGCCGAATTTGCTGCGCCCTTCCGGGGTAATTTCGGACATGTCGCGGCGGGGCGCGCCCGGCGCGTAAGCGGCGTTCATCCTGGCGATGGGGGGAATGCGGGCCAGAATGATGTTCACGGCGAGGGCCACGCCGATGACCGTGACATAGATGGTGGGAAAGTAGGGCGACATGTGCAGAAAGCTGGTGAGCAAAAAGACGATGGCGATGGAGGGAATGGCGTAGCCCGTGGCGATGGCGATGGCCTCGCGCCGGGTGTAGTAGCCGTCTTCATATATTTTATTGGTGAGCACAATGCCCATGGTGCCGCTGCCCACCCAGGCCACGGCGCAGTTCACGGCCGAGCAGCCGGGCAGCTTGAAGATGGGGCGCATGACCGGCATGAGCAAATTGCCGATGAATTCCATAAGCCCGAATTCGGTTAAAAGGGGCATGAGCATGCCCGCCCACAGGAAGAAGGGAATCAGGTTGGCGACCACGTCGGTAAGCATCATGCCGCCGGTATTTTTGGACCAGATGAATTCCGGGCCGATCTGGTAGTAAATGCAAACGGACAGAATGAAAGACAGCACCCGGATGGCCAGGTTGACGGGGCCGACATTGAACAGCCTGCCCCAGTAGCCGGAGAAGAAATCTTTTTTTAGAAAGCCGATGCTTGAAGCCGCGGCGGAAAACCCGAGCACGACCATGACAAAAGGCAGGAGCATGGAGCCCATGGCCGTTTTGGTGGCTTTGATGATCAGGTTGACCACCAGGGTGACTTCACCGTCGTAGGTGATGGGCACCAGGAAGAGAATCACCCCGGCCAGGGACGGGATGAGAAACCTGAGCAGGTTTATGGTGTTGGGGCGTTCTTTGTAAGTGGTCGCATTCTCGTTTTCTGCCATTGTCTGAGCTCCTTTTGGCCGGGTGTGTTTATTTTTTCGGGGCTTACGGCCGCGCCCGCTTGATCCTCAAATTGCGCTTATAAATCGGTCCTTTCTGTTCTGTATTTCTTTAGTTTTTTCAAACGCCGCCGCCGTTAATTCAGCGCGTCGCTTTTTTCCGTTTAAAAATTTTCCTTCAGCCGCTTTTCCCCAAATTTTTCCCCGACTTCCCTTACCCCCCAATAAGGGTTCAGGAGGGGGCGGGGGTCC
>CBDTYX010000341.1:0-2041 GCA_965364745.1 uncultured Desulfovibrionaceae bacterium
GGGAACCATCAGGGGCCGTGCTCCTGATGGTTCCCCTCTCCCGGCTGCCTACGCGCCGCCGCCCGCCGCCGCCCTGCGCCGGGGTTTTTCAGGAATTGCTTGCCCAGGGGCGGTTAAAATTATAAAAAGGCGGCGCGGCTATAGAAAATACTGATTTACAGATACGGAGGTTGTGTAATGAAAAGGATTCTCGCGCTCTGCGCGGTTGCGCTTATGCTGGCCATGGCCGGTTGTTCCGATAAGACCCCGGCTACACTGGACGATTTCAAGGGCGCCATGGAACAAGCCGGCTATCATATTGTGGACGCCAGCGGCCAGTTTGACAAAAGCATTGCCGAGTCCGTAACCGTGGCCGTCAAGGACAGCGGCCAGGTGGAGTTTTTCCTGCTCACCAGCGAAGACAACGCCGCGGCCTCGTTTGAAACCAACAAGAGCAAGCTGGAGGCCAAAAGCGGCGGGGTGCGCTCTTCCGTATCGGCCGGCAATTATGCGTTTTACAACCTGACCAAAGACGGGATCTACTACTCTGTGTCCCGCGTCGGCGAAACCATGATTTACGCCGAAGCGCCCGAAGCGCAGAAAGACGAGGTTTCCGAACTTGTGGACTCGCTGGGCTATTAAAACCGGCGCGATATTTTCGGCCAAAGCGTTCATGGGGCGGCGTTTCAGCCGCGTTCGACAATAAAAACGGGCTGCTGTCTTGCGCTTTTGCAAGGCGTCGGCCCGTTCATTTTTTCAGTTGATCCCCGATTTTCCGCCGCATCGGCGCGCTTTTTCCGTTCCTCGGGCTACGCGGTCGTCCGCGTCCTGTGGGCGTTCTCTACACGCCCACGCGTTCAAAGCCGCCGCCGATCAGGCGGGATTTGCGCACGCCGAGCACTATGCTTAAGACCACGCGGGCCTGGTCGGCTTCTTTTTTACCCACTTTGGCCCGCAGCGCGCTGACCAGGGCTTTGGCCTCGGCTTCGCTTAAGGCCACGTTGATGCCGATGTCGAAGTGGGCCTGCAATTGGGGAAGAACTCCGTCCAGGGCGGCCAGGGCCGAGATGACGGCGATGCCCCGTCCCTTGGCGCAGAGGCCGCCGCGTTTGAAGATGTCGTCGGCCAGGTGGTCTTTTAAAAACAGGTCAATGTCCGGCACAAAGGTAAACAGGAGTCCGGCCGTTGTTTCGCCTTCGGCGAGGCGCGATTCGATTGCCGCGTCCAGGTCCAGGCGGCTTTTATCCGACGGCAGGGGGCCGGCGGCCAGGTCCGATTCGCTCGCAAGGCCGCGCTGTTGCCGGTCTTTCAGCACGTCCATAAATTCGGCAATGGCGTTGAGGCAGCGCGGAAAGCCCGCGTAAGAGTACAACTGCACGAGGACGCCCTTGATTTCGCGCACGCTTAAGTCCGCCTCAAGTCCGCTTTCCAGGGCGGCGCGGAGGTTTTGCATCTCGCCTTTGGCCGTAAAGGCCGCAATGGGCACGATGGCCTGGAGTTTGGGGCTGAGCGCCGAAAGTTTGTCCTGGGTTTTTGTGATCATTTCCGTTGTCCTTAATTATATACCTCTTACCCCGCCTTCCCGGCGGGGATGCGAGGGTCGGATCCGAAAAGCGCGGTTTTCGGCTCCTCGCGCTGCGCGGCTCACCGGCCTCCTGCCGGTCAAAATTTTTCCCGCCATCCCCCAATTCGGGTTAAGGAGGGGAGAGGGTCCGGGAGAGGGGTGGCCTTATCGCATACCTCCCGGTCGCACTTCCTGTGCGACACGTGAGGGTCGGATCCGAAAAGCATGGTTTTCGGCTCCTCGCGCTGCGCGGCTCACCGGCCTCCTGCCGGTCAAAATTTTTCCCGCCATCCCCCAATTCGGGTTAAGGAGGGGAGAGGGTCCGGGAGAGGGGTGGCCTTATCGCATACCTCCCGGTCGCACTTCCTGTGCGACACGTGAGGGTCGGATCCGAAAAGCGCGGTTTTCGAATCCTCGCGCTGCGCGGCTTACCGTCTTCCTGCCGGATTAAAACTTTTTCCGCCATTCCCCAATTCGGGTTAAGGAGGGGAGAGGGTC
>CBDTYX010000342.1:0-2005 GCA_965364745.1 uncultured Desulfovibrionaceae bacterium
AGAGGCACGCCTCGGGCCAGGTCGCCTTCCATGGCCAGGATGATTTTGACTTCATCAAGGGAAGCGGCCACCGGGTAGTAAGCCACGGGCAGGGGCGAGGCGGAGGCCGCTTCCACAGCCTGCATGCAGGCGGGGCAGAGCGGCGAAAAATAGATGCGTACGGGCGCGTCATCCGGGCCGCGCCAGGGGCCGGGCGCGCTCAGTTCTTTGACGGTGAGCACCAGAGCCGCGGCCAGGCACAGCAGCCATACGGCCAGGAGGCGCGAGCGCGAGGGGTGCTTGGCGCCGTTGTGCTCGGCGTGGGTGCGGTACAAGGAGTAAAAAACCACGACCAGGAAAACGGCCGCGCCCATGCAGGCGAGGCAAGGCGAGGTCAGGCTCATGAGCACGAGCAAAAAGCAGTCGGCGGCCACGGTCAGGCGCGAGAGATTGAGGGCCAGGGCTACGCGGCCGGTAAAGGATAGGGCGGACAGGGCCAGGAAGGTGATGATGCCCACATGCCAGAGGGAAATGCCGTACAGCGAGAAGTTCTGATACAGCGAGCAGCCGTGCGTGACGCACAAAGCTTCGCCCAGCCCCAGCAGGGCGGCCAGACAGTAAAGCGCGCCCAAAATGGCCAAAAGACCGCTGCCGGTGGCGGGCATGGTTTTGCGGGTGAATCTGCCCATGTGCGTGTCGTCTCCTGTAGGGGGGTGGGGGGACCCTAAATAATAATCAAAACATATTTGCACAGAGGCGGGCTCTTGGCAATGCCCCTGATTTGCGGCCGGGAATGCGGAAACATGCCTTTGCGCCTTTTCATATCCCCTGCCTGCCCCGCCCTCCTGCCTTTTCCCTTTGGCCGGGCAAAGGTATGGATTTTCTTATTTTCCCGGCTCAAGGCGGAATGGGGGTGACCGCAGCCTTATTTTTTGTTTTTTACATTCCCGTAGTTAAGCGCCTCCCCGGCTGACCGCAAGGCGGCCCCGAGCGGCGTCTTAAAAAAAGCCGGCCTGAAAAAACCCCAATGAATTAAGGGTGAAGGGAAGGGGAGGGGTGGAAAGGCCGCAAGGGCCGAACTCATTTACGGTTTTCCTTACCCGTATCATTATATTTTTTTAGCCCAAGGCTTGACATCGATTGTGGATAGAGTTAAGTGAAGCGGCTTCGGTGAATTTGATTTTAACCCTTTGGAGGAAGGAATGCCTACCATTAACCAGTTAGTAAGAAAAGAGCGCGAAGCGGTCATCAAGCGCAAGAAGACCCCCGCGTTGCAAGCTTGCCCGCAGAAGCGCGGCGTGTGCACCAGAGTGTACACCACCACGCCTAAAAAGCCCAACTCGGCCTTGCGTAAGGTTGCCCGTGTGCGCCTGACCAACGGCATTGAAGTGACCGCTTATATTCCCGGCGAAGGCCACAACCTGCAGGAGCACTCGGTGGTGCTCATTCGCGGCGGCCGTGTAAAAGACTTGCCCGGCGTGCGTTATCACATCGTCCGCGGCACTTTGGACGCTTCCGGCGTGACCGATCGTCGCCAGGGCCGCTCCAAGTATGGCGCCAAGCGCCCCAAATAACCAGGGAGAGAATTTGCCATGTCTCGTAAAGGTCCCGCTCCCAAGCGTGAAATTTTGCCCGACCCGGTATACGGCAGCCGTCTGGCGGCCCGGTTCATCAATCGTTTGATGCACTGCGGCAAGAAAAGCATTGCCGAGAAGATTTTTTACCAGTCCCTGGACCAGCTTGGCGAAAAAGCCGGGGAAGAGCCGCTCAAGGCTTTTGAAAAGGCCGTGGAAAACGTGAAGCCTTTCCTGGAAATCAAGTCCCGCCGCGTGGGCGGCGCCACTTATCAGGTGCCCATGGACGTGCGCCCGGATCGCCAGGTGTCCTTGTCCATCCGCTGGCTGATTCTCAATGCGCGCGGCCGCGGTGAAAAGGGCATGATCAGCAAGTTGTCCGCTGAACTTCTGGACGCGTACAACAACCGCGGCGGCGCTGTGAAGAAAAAGGAAGAAACCCACCGCATGGC
>CBDTYX010000343.1:0-2004 GCA_965364745.1 uncultured Desulfovibrionaceae bacterium
CTTAGCTCCTTATGGTTTTCCCTCCCCGGCGGCCTGCGTGCCCTGCGCTTACCGGCTTTTGAAATAATCCCGCAGCTTGCGCGCGTTGGTGGTGTGCACGCGTTCGTAGGGGGGCCAGTAGGCGAGCAGGCCGCTGTCGAGATATTTGCCCATGAACTGCTTGACCTCCGGGACTTCGGCGTCGGGGTTCGCGGCCAGCAGCTTGTACAGGCTGTCCAGATAATGGGCCGAGGCTTCGATGATCTCGGGCGGGTAGCCGCCGCTTTCCAGGGCGCGCAGGCGGCAGTGGTTGGGCAGAAGGGTTTTGAGGCCAAGCCCGCGCAGGCGGGCGTAGTTTTGGACGTGGGCGGGAATGGCGGCCGGATCGGTGATGAACGGGACCGTGTCTTCGACCATGTCGGCGGCGAGCAGGGCTTTATGGGCGGGCACAAAGGCGCACAGGCTGTCGGCGCTGTGGATATCGACCGCCAGGAGGCGCACTTCCAGATCATCCAGAAATACGGACAACTCGGTGTCGAAGACGATATCCGGCGGGCGCACGGTTTCAATGGGCGGCGGGCCCCAGGAGGACGCGCCCGCTTCGATGAGCGCCTTTTGCTCAATGAGCTCGGCGCGCGTTTTGCGGGTGCCGATGATGTTGCAGTCTTTGTACAGCTCGTTGCCGCCGATATGGTGCAGATGCCAGTGGCTGTTGACCACCGTGAATTTTTCGATGCCCACGGCCGCGCGCAGATGGTTTTTGATTTCGGCGGCCTGCTCGGGCGAGCACAGGGTGTCGAACACGATGCAGGCCTTGCCGCTGCAAATCGCATAACTTGCAACGCCCAGACTGTGGCAGGCCCCGTAAACCCAGTCGTCTTCCGAGCCGGCAAGGGAGCCTTCGGGCGCGCTTTCGGCGCCGTAATAAAATGCGATGATGTTGGAATTGATTTTAATTACCTTCATGAAATTCACCGCCGCGTTTGGGGGATTTGAGCCTGTTGCCCGGTACGAAGATCAGGGGAAAAGCCGCATCAACGCCGGGCAATGTCGCCCACTCTCCAATTAAAATATGCCTTAATCGGCTTTTTCGTCAACTCTCAATTAACCCTTGACAAATTTTTCGGTTCGCGATAGTTGTCAGACATCATAAGTCTGAAGTCTGCCCACATACTTTTTCAGACGCGGACCGCCCGGCCCCTTCCGGCCGGGCGGCCGGACATAGGTTCCAACCCAAGCAAGGACCGCACGCCCATGCTCAACACCAAGCGCCCCCTCCTTTACATGCAGGTAGCCGAGCAGCTTTCGGCCGATATCCGCGCCGGGCGATTCATCGACGCCCTGCCCCGCGAAGAGGAGCTCTGCCGAAGATACGAAGCCAGCCGGGCCACCATCCGCAGCGCCCTGCACGAGCTGCGCAACGACGGCATCATTTACACCCTGCACGGCAAGGGCACCTTCATCAGCCGCCAGGCCGACAACCTCATCCGCCTCGACAAATTCAAAGGCTTCTACCAAATCATTGAAGACAGCGGCCACGCCCCGTCCATTGAAAACCTGAGCCTCAGCAAGGCCGCAAGCAGCGAGCCCGATTACGATTTGCCCGACTGGTTCTTTAAAGAGCATGTCTTTATTCTGGAACGCCTGCTCTATGCCGATGCCGTGCCCGCCGTGTATCTGCGCGAGTTCATCCCCCGCCGGCACATGAAAAGCGACGCCCTGGACCCGGCCGCCACTTCCATCTACAGCCTGGTCAAAGAACAGGTCAACCGCGACATCGCCTACACCATTTCGGAAATAAGCGCAGCCATGCCGGAGGCCCGCGTGTGCAAGCTCTTCGCCATGAAAAAAGCCGCGCCGCTGGTCATGCTCAAAGAACGCCACTTCGACCAATATAACGAAGTGCTCATTTACTCGGAAGCCTGCATCAATAACCTTGAAAGCCTGAGACTGGGCGTGCTCAGAAGGGATTGACGCAGGACGCCGGGGGCGGGGGAACCCCAAGGGGCGCCGCCCCTTGAGTTT
>CBDTYX010000344.1:0-2000 GCA_965364745.1 uncultured Desulfovibrionaceae bacterium
ATGGCTGAATTCCAGCCCGGTGTGCGTAGGCATAGGCCTTGTGCTGGGTCTGGCGGCCGGGGCTTTGAACATGTATCGCGACATGCGCCGTTTTTTGCGCGAGCAGGCGGCGGAAGACGCGCGCGAAAAGCTGCGCCGGATGGGGCATATGGAAGATAAACCTCGCCGGGACGGCGGCGGAAACAGCAGCGATTCCGCCGGCGGCGAAACCGGCGACAGCGACGATTACAACGATCCTTCTTCCGGCTACGGGCATGGGGAAGGCGAGCGGAAATAGCGGCCGCTGGATTTTAGAATAACGACCGGTAACGCCCATGGATGCATCAAATTCACAAATAGCGCGCCTGGCCGGGCTCCTGGACGCCTGGCTGCTGCGGCGCGGCTTCAACACCAAGACTTTGCGGGCCATAGCCCTTTTTGAAATAGCCGGTTGCGCGGCTTTGCTCCTGGCGTCCTTTTTGCTTTTGGCTATCCCGGCGGCGCGGGCGGCGGGTTTTTGGCTGTTCTGGTTCAGTCTGGGGGCCGCGGCCGGCGCCGCCAACTATATTATTCTGGTCATTTCCGGGCAGCGGATCATCAAAGCGGCGTTAAACGCGGAAGGCGGCGGCAAGCGCGGCGTTCTGGCCGACGTGTCCGGCATTATGCTTAAACTGCTGATTACCGGCATATTGTTTTGCGCGGCGGCCGCAGTTTTTCGCGCTTCCGTCATTGCGCTGCTGGCCGGGTTTACCTTGCCCGTGGCCGTGATGCTGGCTGTGGGCCTGATTTATGCCCGGCAGGGGCGCGAGTGACGAAAAATTGTTTCGGCGCAACCGGCTGAAAAGCCGCCCCGCGATGATCTTGCGGGCGGTGAACTGCTTTGCGCTGCAACGTCGGAGCGCTTTTGTCCGTAATATAACCGCAATGCTAAAATGCTCTAAAAAATAGCGGATTTTTTGGTCCGGAGGTTTGACATCAGCGGCGGAATACGGCAAGGTACTGCGGAAGTGACATCGGGCCGCGCCCCGGAAAAGCGCGCAAACGGCTATAAAGCAGATGCAAGGAGGCCATAGGCATGGCGTCAGGACTTGAACATCCGGTGCTTCTCTCTACGTTCGCCAACATGGACACCATCACTCTCGGCGGACAAACCGTAGAATTCAAACACGTCTTCTTTTCCTGGGTGGCCATGGCCATTCTGTTCGGTCTGGGCCTTATTGTCCGCCGCCGCCTCACCCTGGTGCCCGGCAAGCTGCAAAGCGTTCTGGAGGTCTTCATCGGCGGGCTGGACGACTTCGCCGTCAACAGCGCGGGCGATAAAATCAAACCGTTCGTGCCGCTGCTGGTGACCATCTTTTTGTATATCCTGGTGCAAAACCTCATGGGTCTGGTGCCGTTGTTCGACGCGCCCACAGCCAACATAAACACCAACCTGGGCATGGCCTTGTGCGTGTTCATCCTCTATCACTTTGTGGGCATAAAAAAGCACGGCGCCGGCTACATCAAGCAATTCACCGGCCCGCTGCCCGCGCTTATGCCGCTGATGCTGCCCATTGAGCTGATGACCCACTGCGCCAGAATCGTGTCCCTGACCTTGCGTCTTTTCGGCAACATCCGGGGCGAGGAAATCGTCATGGGCGTGCTGTTCATGCTCCTGCCGGTCATTTCCACCTACCCCATGTTCTTCTTGTTCCTGCTGGTCAAATTCCTGCAGGCCTTTGTCTTCTATATGCTGACCATGATTTACCTGCAGTCGGCCATGGAAGAAGCCCACTAATCATGGGGGAATGGCCTTAAGGCCAAACATATAAAGTTTTTCATCAACATTTTTAGGAGCTCAAATCATGCGTAAGATTATCATCCTTGCCTTGTCTGTTTTGACTGTCCTCGCCCTGGCCGGCATTGCCTGCGCCCAGCCCGAAGCCGCTGAGGCCGCCGGCGGCGCCCGCGAAACCGGCGCTATCGGCCTGTCCTTCCTGGGCGCGGCCCTGGGCATCGGCCTCGCGGCCCTTGGCTGCGGC
>CBDTYX010000345.1:0-1979 GCA_965364745.1 uncultured Desulfovibrionaceae bacterium
CCGTGGTCGAGGCCAATCCGTCCATCGCCTACAGCTTTTACGGCGACGCCTCGGCCCGGGCCGGCGCGGTGAGCTTCGACCAGGATCTGCGCGACCGCATCGGCGCCAAATATGACGCGGACACCGCTTACTACGGCGCGCACCTCGGCATAGGCAAGATCACCGTCTTTTCGGAAGAAAATCGCCTGGACACGTATCTGCGCGTTTTGTGGACGCATATCGAAGGCGATGACGTAACCACCGACGCCTCGGAAGACCTTGAAATAGACGATCTTGACTCCATTGCCGCCCGCCTGGGCGCGCGCTACAGCCGTGCGCTCACCGAAAGTGTGGTTGTTTACGCCGGCGCGGCCGGGGAGTATGAGTTTGACGGCAAGGCCTGCGGCAGCCTGGACGGCAGGACCATCGGCGATGAGCCCGAGTTGCGCGGCATGACCGGCATAGGCGAATTGGGCGTGAAGTTCAATGCCGGCGATCAGTTGTCCATCGACCTTGGCGTGCAGGGCTATGTGGGCAAGCACGAGGGCGTCGGCGGCACGGCCATGCTTACTTACTCGTTTTAAGGCTTTTCCCGGCTGGAATGATATTTGGAGAGGAAAACCTCAAAAGGGGTTCAGCTTCAAGAGGTTTTCCTCTCCAAGCTTCCTTTGGATTTTTTCTGTTCCGGTTTTTTTCGGAATTCCCGCAAACCCGGCCCGGGCGGCTATCGTGGGCGGCTATCGCCGCAGGCCGGCCGTGCCGCGGCGCTTGCGGGTCAATCCGCGGGGGCGGCCGGTTGACCGGCAATCTTTGTCGACGGTTGCAGAGCCGCTTTTTCCAGGCCCGGCCGCGCAAGGCGTTTGCCGTTCAGACCGGGCATTTCAATGCTGAAGGGCAGCGGCCGGCACAGACCGGCTTTCGCACCGAAGTTTATTACCCGGCGAAGCAGCTCCAGGGCGTTTCGTTTGGTGCCTTCCGCCCTGCCCGCCATGGACTGTTTGAGTCTCTCCAGACATAAAGGGGTGATATCGCTGACGCGCCTTTTCTCAAAAAGCGGCGCTATGTGCTTGCGGTAGCGATTTTTGTCGGTTTTGCGGCCCTTGAGGCTGTCGCCTTTTGCGGTAAAATATATGGAAAATATTTCTTCTATGGTGCGGTTGCGCGCCTGCGTTTTTTCCCGCCGCCGCCCGGCGGCGGCCATGGGAGCGCCCAGGCGGATTTCCCGCAAGCACTCGGCGCGAAAGGCGTCGGCTGTTTGCGGCGTGACGCCTTGGCTTTTCCAGCCGACAGTTTTCCACACTTTGCAGCCGGCCACCTTGAAAGTGACCACATAACACCTGTCCGGCCCGCCTTCAAACAGTCGTTTCGTGCTGTCGTAGTAGTAAACTCCCTCAAATTTGTGAATATAGACGCGCGTATACCTGCTGGGCACTTTTTCTCGCTCGTTTCCTTGAATATTATAAAACTCTTGCAACTTACGGATAAAAGCCGTTTTCCGGATTCCGCAATAAAAATAGTTGAAAATCATTAAATTTTTTAGATTATACATAAAATTGGACGGCGTTGCAATATAGTTTGACGTAAGACACGGCGTCGGCGCAGAAAAAAAATCAGAACCAGAGCGGTCTGAAAATTTTAAGCTGCAGGGGCGCAGCGGCCCACAAGCTTTGTTTGTCCCGTGTTCTTTCGCCGCGCTGCGTTCAGAAAAATGGATATGGCGCGGTTTTTACGCTCTGCGAGGGCTTTGCGCATTCCTGCTCCCGCATTCCGCCGCCCTGCGCCGGGGGGCAGGAATTGCTTGCCCAGGGGCGGTTAAAATTATAAAAGGCGGCGCGCAGGTTTTGCATCTCGCCTTTGGCCGCAAAGGCCGCAATGGGCACGATGGCCTGGAGTTTGGGGCTGAGCGCTGAAGGTTTGTCCTGGGTTTTTGTGGTCATTTCCGTTGTCCTTATTATATACCTCTTACCCCATTATATACCTCTTACCCCGCATCCCCGCCT
>CBDTYX010000346.1:0-1975 GCA_965364745.1 uncultured Desulfovibrionaceae bacterium
CAGGTCCGACCCTCGCCTGCAGCATTTGCCCATTGTGGCCATGACCGCGCACGCCCTTAAAGGGGATAAGGAAAAATATCTGTCGCAGGATATGGATGCTTATATCGCCAAGCCAATGGTTATGAACGAGCTTATCAGCGTGATTAACGAGATTGTGGTTAAGTTTAATCTCGGCAATCCGTTGGTGCCTGACGAAGTTGATTTGCCTGACGGCGCATCCCTGGAAAAAGGAACTGCGCTTTTAAGCTCAAGCATGTCCGTGGAAGATGCTCCGTTTGCTTTTGCGGTTCGTAAACCTGGCGAGGAAACCGCGGCTCCTTCCAAGTCGGATGCGCCGGCGAAAGCTTCCGCGTTCGTTGCTTCCGGTGAAGGCCTAAAGGAAAAAACAGCTGATGTTGCAGTGGAAAAGCTTAACGGCGCACCCCTGCCGCCCAAAGCGGACCAGACCGAAGAATTGCCCCAAGGCGCGGCTTCTTCTGAGCCGCAGGACTCCGTCTCCGGGCCGACGGCGACAATTGAAATAGCTGAAACCATGTTGGACCTGGAAGCCATGGATAAGGTTTTTGCCGGGCACGCCAAATTGATTTTGCAAAGTATGGATTTGTATATGCGGGATGCGCCCGGCCTTCTGGAGCAAATCGGAAAGTCTGTGGCCGACAACGACAATTCGGCTCTGACCATGAGCGCGCACACGTTGAAAGGCATTACCCGCTACTATACTACTGGGCCAGGGCATGCTTTATGTTTAGAACTGGAGATGATGGGCCGTGAAAACAGGTTGCCGGCTGAAAATGAGGCGGCGCAGAAAAAACTGGCGGCATTGCGCAAATATTTGGTCAAATTGCAGCAGGAAATGAAAGAATATATCGCTGCGGGTACAGCTGGATGATGTGGTTTTGTCTGATAAAAAAGTAGCTTTTATTGAGAAAATGATTTATAAAAAAAATAATTTTTTGTTGCATGGGAATGAAGCATGGAACAACAGAAACATATGAAAATATTGGTGGCGGAGGATCAGCAGGTGTCCAGGCTGATTCTCACTACCTATTTGCGGGAATGGGGTTACGATGTGACCGAAGCCACTAATGGGCTGGAAGCTCTTGAGCATATCCGGGCGAACGGCTTTGATTTTGATATGTTGATCACCGACTGGAGCATGCCTGAGATGGACGGCTTGGAATTGGCCAGCCGGGTGCGCTCCCTTAGCGAGAAGACTAAATATATATACATTATGCTGCTGACCGGGCGGGGAGCCTTTAGCGACATTATTCAAGGCTTTTCTCAAGGCGGCGTGGACGACTACATTGTTAAACCCTTTGAGGCTAACGAGCTGCAAATGCGTATCCGCGTGGGCGAGAGAGTCATCAGCGCGGAACGTTCGCAACGGATGTACTCTGAAGAGCTGGAAACTATTGTGCGCCAGCAGACAGCCGCTATCCGCGAAACACAGACTGAAATCATCAGCCGGCTGTTTAATGCGCTGGAATCGCGGGATGAAGAAACCGCTTTCCACGTGCAGCGCATCGGCACCATGAGCGCGTTTTTAGGGCGCCTGATCGGCTATAGCGTGGAAAAGGTCGACACTTTGCGGGCTGCCGCGCCTTTGCACGATATAGGCAAAATTGGGGTTCCCGACGCTATTTTGCGTAAACCCGGTTCGCTTACGCCTGAACAATTTGAAATCATTAAAGAACATACCACCATCGGAGCGCGGATTTTATCCAATTCCAATAATGCCGTAATTCAACTCGCTGAAATTATCGCTCATTACCATCACGAAAACTGGGACGGCAGCGGTTATCCCGAGGGGCTGAAAGGCGAAGACATTCCCCTGGAGGCGCGAATCGTGTCTATAACCGACGTGTACGACGCCTTGCGCTCTAACAGAGTTTACCGGGCGGGCCTTGAGGAAGAGGTTGTGCTTGATTTCATTAAATCGCAACGGGGTATTAAATTTGATCCGGAGTTGTGCGAC
>CBDTYX010000347.1:0-1970 GCA_965364745.1 uncultured Desulfovibrionaceae bacterium
TTTAAAACCCGAAGTGACCGCCGACCAGGTCAACGCTCTGCACACGCTGCTTGATTCAGCCGCCACCCATGAAATCCAGGGCATTCCTGTGGTCATGGCCGAGCTTACGGCCGATGAGTTTATCGGCGATCTGGCCTTAAGCGTGCATAAAATGATGGATATCACCCAGGCCAAGGTTATTTTCGCTGTCGCCAACATGGCCGACCGGGTGCAGGTTGTGGCCCGCAGCCAACTGCCGGAAGTGGATGTGGGGCGCATTTGCTCGTCTTTAGGCGGCGGCGGCCACGCGGGCGCGGCTTCGGCCTCGGTAAAAAACGCCACCCTGTCCGAGGTCAAGGACAGCTTGTTCGCCCTGCTCTATTCTTCCATCAAGCCCGATCTCACCGTGGGGCACATTATGTCTTTTCCGGTGCACAGCGTGGACACCACCCATACCGTGCGCGAGGCCGAAGACATACTGCTGCGCTTCGGCCTGAAAATTGTGCCGGTCATGGAGCCGGGCACCCGGCATTGCGTTGGTCTTTTAGAGCACCAACTGGCCGCCCGCGCCCTGGTGCACGGCCTGGGCGATCAGCCCGTAGCCGAATACATGCAACGCCAGGTTTCCACCGTGCCCCTCGGCAGCACCCTTTACCCGGTTATTGAAGTTGTGCTTGGCGAAAAGCAACGCCTCGTGCCGGTAGTGGACGCGCACGACGAAGTGCTGGGCGTAATTTCGCGCACGGACCTGATCAACATTCTTATCGAAGAACCCGCCCGCATTCCGGAAAATCTGATGCCGGAATCGCAACGCAACCGCAACATTACCGATCTGATCAACAGCCGGCTGCCGGAAGATTTGGTCAAGCTTTTAAAGTTCACCGGTGATTTGGGCGATAAATTAAACGTCAGCGTATACATGGTAGGCGGCATTGTGCGCGATATCCTCATGGAGCGGGAAAATTACGATCTGGATATTGTGGTTGAAGCCGACGGCATAAAATTCGCCGAAGTATTGAGCCGTGAGTTGGGCGGCCACATGCGCGCCCACGAGACCTTCAAAACCGCTGTGGTCGTGGTTGATAAAGACGACAAGCACTATCACATCGACGTGGCCACGGCCCGCCTTGAATATTATGACCGCCCGGCGGCGCTGCCCGTGGTTGAATTGTCGTCCATCAAGATGGACCTGTACCGCCGCGATTTTACCATCAACGCCCTGGCTGTGCACCTCAACAGCGCTGACTACGGCGAACTGGAAGACTTCTTCGGCGCGCAACGCGATATGAAAGACCGCACCATCAGGGTGCTGCACTCGTTAAGCTTTGTGGAAGACCCCACCCGCATCTTAAGGGCCATTCGCTTTGAGCAGCGCTTTGGCTTTCACCTGGCCCCGCAAACCGAACGCTTGATTAAAAACGCCCTGCAGCTGCAACTGTTTGACAAACTGTCCGGCAGCCGCATTGACCATGAGTTGCGGCTTATTTGCGAGGAAGTTTCACCCCTGGCCTGCTTTAAGCGCTTAGAGGGTTTTGACGCGCTAAAAGACGTGCATCCCCTTCTCAAGCTCACAGAAGATAAAGAAACGCTGCTGGCGGAAATGGAAAAAATGGACGCCTGGTACGACCTTTTATATCTTGAGCCGGCGCCCCGCCATTGGCTGGCCTATCTTTTGTGCTTCTGCCACAAGGCCAAATACACGGAAGTTTCCGACCTGCTAAATGAACTGGGCATGTCAGCCAAGGTGCGGCGCGAGTTTATGGATATTCGCGAGCGCTCGCGCAAAGCTCTTGCCGAGCTTAAAAACTGGCAAAAACAGACCAAAGCTGACGGCAAAGGACGAATCAGCGAACTGTATCGCATTTTAGCTCCTATTTCCGTGGAAGGCTTGTTGTTCCTCATGTGCAAATACACCAACGAAGACGCCCGCAAGCTTATTTCCCACTACCTGACCAAACTGCGCGACGTGAAAATTGAAATCAACGGCAATG
>CBDTYX010000348.1:0-1958 GCA_965364745.1 uncultured Desulfovibrionaceae bacterium
CGAAGCCCGCCGGGTGCGTGCGGATAAAGTCAATGACCCCGGACACCGTGGCCGCGCGCAAAATCATGCGGTCATCGGCATGGGGCATGCCTAAGGCAATGTTGTCGCGCACCGAACCGAAAAACAGATAGTTGTCCTGCGAAACATAGCCCACCCGGGCGCGCAGGTCGGCCACGTCCAGTTGGCGGATATCCACGCCGCCCAGCTTGACCGCGCCCTCCGTGGGTTCGTACAGGCCCACGCACAGGCGCCCCAAAGTGCTTTTGCCCGAGCCCATCCGACCGATGACCCCGACCTTTTCGCCGGGATTGATCTGCACGCGTACATTGCTCAAGGAAAAACGCTCGGAATTGGGATACTTGAACATAACCTGGTCCAGAGTCAACGCGGCGGGCAATTCTCCAAAATCCACATACTGCTTTTCGTCGGGGCGCTCCACCGGCAGTTCCATGAGCATATCCAGAGACTTGAGCGCCATGCGCGACTGCTGCAGGCGCGAAAGCATGGACGCGATTTGCGACAAGGGAGCCATAGCCCGGCCGGCCATCATGTTGCAGGCGATCAGCCCGCCCATGCTCAGCTCCTTGTTGGAGATCATAATCACGCCCCAAACGATGATGATGACGCTGACCATCTGGGTGGCCAAAATGGAGGTGTTTAGGGACAGATTGCTCAAAAACTTGATGCGGCTGGACGACAGCGCGTTCATGCCGATGACCTTTTCCCAGGCGCGCTGCATGCGCCCTTCAGCCATGCAGGTTTTTACGGTTTCCAGGCCGTTGATGATTTCCACCAGCAAAGCGTTTTTCTGGGTGTTTTCCTTGTAGCTGGCTTCCACAGCCCGCTGGAAGGAATACTGCGACAACAGCCCGGTAATGATGACAATGGGCACGGCCACTATGGGCACAATGGCCAACGGACCGCCAATGGCCGCGATAATGAAAATAAACAGGAGCAGGAAGGGAATATCCACCAGGGCCAGCAGGGTGCTGGAGCCGAAAAATTCGCGTAGAGACTCAAACTCGCGCAGGTTGTTGGCCAACGACCCCGTGGAGTCGGGCTTGGCGTCCAGCTTCAGGTTCATGAGCTGGTGCATAAGCCGGCTGGCCAGAATGATGTCCGCATTTTTGCCGGCCACGTCCACAAAATAAGAGCGTAAATTTTTAAGCAAAAAGTCAAAAAGATAGGCTATGGCGATGCCCAGGGCCAGCACCCACAAAGTGTCGTAAGCGTGCTCGCCGTTAGGCACCACGCGGTCGTACACGTTCATGAAAAACAACGGCGAAGCCGTGGCCAAAAGGTTCACGATCACGCTGGCCATAAGCACGTGCTTGTAAATGGGCATAAAGTGGGTGAGCGTGCCCCAAAACCAGCGCTTGGTCTTAAGCAGCTTCAGATTGCTGGCCCGGGTGTCCAGCTTGCCTTCCAGCTGCCCGAAAATAGCGTAGCCGGTGTATTCTTCAGCCAGCTCGCCCATGGTGATGCGCGTGGCCAGCCCCGCGTTTTCGGGAAAATAAACCTCCACATGCTTGTCGTCGATGATGGCGGACAACACGCAAGCCTTGTTGTTTTTGAGCAACAAAATACACGGCAGGGTCAGCGGCGAAATGTCGCCAAGGGTGGGCCGGTATACGGTTTTGGCATGCATGCCGCCAAGCCGCGCGGCCCGAATCAGGGCCGAGGGGCGCAGCACCCCTTCCGCAATGGGCAGGCCGGACAAAAGAAAGCTGGGCGAAACCACTTTGCCGAGAAGCTTAAACAACAGCACCAGGCATTCGATAAGCGGAGGGTTATAGTTTACATCCGAAGGCTCAAGCTCAACTTTAAGACCTGCGGAGCCGTCAGCGGCCACAGGCACGCCTTCTTCCGGCGAGGGGCAAGCCGCTCCGGCCTGGCTGACCAAGCTTGAAGAGCGCGGGGCGGGAGCTTCAAGTCCGGCCGGCGCCGCACCGCGCCCG
>CBDTYX010000349.1:0-1953 GCA_965364745.1 uncultured Desulfovibrionaceae bacterium
GCCACACCGCCCGACCGGAAAACGTCGAGCGGGTGCTCGGCGCCCTGGCCGAATGCTTGGATTAAAAGCCGCTCCAAGCGCCACAGGCGCGACAATCGGCAAAAAAGCCCCGGATTTGGTCTGCCCCCTGTCAAGTAGACAGATAAAAAGCCCCCGGCGGCGATGATTAAGCGGCCAGCTTTTCCCGATACTCAACCGGGGAAAGCTGGCCAAGCCTTTTTTGGAACCGTTCCATGTTGTAGAAATGAATATAATCTTCAACCTGTGCAACAGCTTCGTCTTTGGCCGGCAGCTGTTTTCCGGCAAATGATTCTGTCTTGAGGTGCGAGAAGAACGACTCAACGCAGGCGTTATCCAGGCAGTTGCCCTTGCGGGAATGACTGCCAAGCAGCTGCAACTTGCCGAGCTGTTTCTGATGCGCTTTATGGGTGTACTGAAAATCCTGATCAGAGTGTAGTATCGCCCCCGGTGCGGACGGAATGTTGCTCAATGTGGAAAACACCAGAGCCGGATCATTTTTGCACGAAAGACTGTACGCCACGATTTCATTGTTATGTAAATCCTGTACCACCGACAAATAAATGAATCCGCTGACAGTAGGCAGATAGGTAATGTCTGTCGCAAATTTCCTGCCGGGAGAAGTACTTTTGAAATCACGGCCAAGCAGATCAGAAAACACAACACTGCCGGATTTGCCGAAGTAGCGGCGCTTTTTACGAATGACCGATTGAATGCCGAGTTTGCGCATAAGCCTGTAAACCCGTTTGTGGTCCACAACAAAGCCTTCGCGCCGCAAGGCAATCGCCATGCGACGATATCCGTAGAAAGGTCGTACCGAATGAATAGCCTTAATGCGCTCCCTGATATCTTCATCACAGTCTCGCCTGGCGCTTGCCCGCTTCCATTTATAATACCCAGCCCTGGACAAACCGGAATGATACAGCAAAAGCAACAGTGGATGTCGCATGCGCAGTTCGTCAATTATTTCAAAGAAACATCCTTTTTGTGCGCTCCCCATTCGTGCCCGAACCGGGAGCGATACAACTTTTTTAAGTAATCGCGCTCCGCTTCAACGTAAGCAAGCTTTTCCTCCAGAGAATCAAACTTGGTGCGCGGCCGTCCTGCGCGAGAGCCTGTTGCCTTGCCGCGGCCATCTTCCAAAGACTCGCCGCGTTGAACCTTCGCTGCCCAACTGCGAAGCGTTTTCTTGTCTTTCAAGCCGAGTTCGTCTGTTAACTGCTAGATAGCTGCGCCCGCCTTCAAGGTAGAGCCGTACGGCTTCTTCCTTGAAGGCGGGCGAATAGGTGTTGTTTTTTACGTTAGACATGCAAGCCCCCATCAGGTTTCAAAGTTTTAGCCTAGGGGGGCTTTCTTACTTTGTCTACCTTGATGGGGGCATATCAGATACGGAAAACCGCCGGGGCTTTCATTTATGGCCCTGCTCGCCTGAAACAGCGCTTCAGCATTGAAATTGTATGCCGCGCTATAACTGCGCTCCAGTATGGTCCGCTATTCCTGCGGCTTTCTTGCCTCGCATTCCCGCCCCCTAAGCATACAATATTCCTTCAGGGAAAACAAAACGAGAGGACGCGGGAATGACGGAAAGACGAGTAGGGCCGAATCTCCCTGTCAAACCGGGGAATGACGTATTTCCATGACCGGCAAAGACCGACTTAATAGCCTCACAACCAATCAGGGTTCCCACTCCCCCGGCGCGTTTACTTAGAATATCCCTTAAACCCGCGCAACCGTAGGGCGTTGCCGACCACGGACACGGAGGAGAAGGCCATAGCCGCGCCGGCCAGCATGGGCGAGAGCGTGGGGCCGCCAAAGGCGTAGAGCAGCCCGGCGGCCACGGGCAGGCAGAGAATGTTGTAGCCGAAGGCCCAGGCCAGGTTTTGCCGGATATTGCGCAAAGTGGCCCGTCCCAGGGCAATGGCCGTGACCACGCCG
>CBDTYX010000350.1:0-1951 GCA_965364745.1 uncultured Desulfovibrionaceae bacterium
GGGGGAACCACTAGGAGCTAAGCCCCTAATGGTTCCCCCTCTCCGGTCTTCGTTCTCCGCTCTTGCGTCCTGCTTACGCCAGCTTCACGCCGAAGCGGGCGAGGATTTCGGTTAAGCGGTAGTTGAGGTTGGTGGTGGTTTGGGCCAGCAGGCCGAGCATGATGGCCACGTTGAATTCCACTTTATAGGGGGCGCGTTGCCACAGGAGCAGGATTTCGTTTTTCAGGCCGGGCTCGACCACGAGAAAATCCAGTTCTTTGTTGAGTTCATTTAAGCTGCGCGGGCGAAAGAGCATCTGATCGGGCTCGTCGGGGGCGGGTTGCCAGAGGCGGTTGCGTTTGATCTTGCTCAGGCCCAGCTTCATGAGCCGGTCGATGGCGAGCGCGGGGAGCCGGCGGGTGCGGTTGCTCGAGATTTGCATTTTGCTGACGCTTTCGCCGCAGCGCTCGCGCAGGACTTGGGCCAGGCGGTATTCAGCCAGGAAGTAGATGATTTTATCGAGACTCAGCAGGGAAAAGTCGGCCACCTGCCGGGCGATGAGTTCCGCGCTTTGGGCGTCCATGTCGGGCAGGCCGCGCAGCATGTCGCGGCGCAGGATGTCCAGGCTGATGCCCACGGCGCAGGCCATGGCCAGCACTTGCTCTTTGATGAACTGAATTTGCGCGGCCGGGTCCCGGCTCTGGGCGGCGGGCGGCGCTTCGCCTGAGACAAGCTTGTGCAGGGACCCGGCGCAGGGGTCCAGGCAGGTGATCTGGCTGATGAAATCCACATCCCCAACGGGCAGGGGCAGGGCGCCGGAGGCGATGTTTTGCTGCAAAAAGGCGTGCACGGTTTTGAAAACGGGTTCCAGGGGGCTGTCCACGATTTTGGCGCTTTCCACATCGAGCTGGATGCGGCTTTTTTCCATGCGGGATGAGCCTTCGCGCAGACGTTTGACCAGGGCGTCCAGAGGGTAGGTCAGCACCAGGGCGTTGCCGGTTTTATTGAGAACGAAATCCTCCTGCCGGGTGACGTCCTCAAAAGCCTCGTCCACACGCGTGATGCTGAAATATTCAAAGTGCCTGCGCCAGAAGGTCTCGTCCATTTCGCATTCTTCAATGATGCTGTCGGAAAACTCCAGGGCGGATTCGCCGTAGCGGCGAAAGAGCACCTCCAGGAAATTGTCCTGGCAGAGGGCGAAAGAGTATGTGGCCCCTTGCACGCATTTGACCAGCACGGCTTCGCAATTGAGGGCGGCGGCAAGAAGGCGGCCCTGTTCTTCGGCGTCGCCCTCCCCGGCCCGGGCATAAGCCGCGAGCGCGGCCATGAACGCGGTGAGGGCCGTGTGCATGTAAGGGTAGAGGGCTTCGTTCTCCGCGGCGCGGATGGTCAAGGCATGCACAATGGAGCGCTGCTGCACGGGAATGAGCGGGTATTCGAGAATATGGTCCTGGTGGGCGTTAATCAGGGTGAGCATGAGTTCGCGTTCCAGGATTTCGGTCACCAGCTTGCGCGCCTTCAGCTCTGCTATGCGGTCGATGAACATGCCCATGCGGGCCGCGGCGAATTCGGGGCCGTTTAAATCCTCTGGCGATGTGGTCAATTGCTGGGTCACGCTGCTGCCGTCCGGGGCGGAAGGGTTGAAACGCCGGTCTTTTACAGGAAAAAAGTTTGTCTTGGCCGTAATTATTGTTTGTTTACCAATAAAACAGAGCTTTGCCAAGGGGCGCGGACGAGGAGGAGGGCTGGGGGCCCGGGGATGGAAGATATAAACTGCGGCCGTATCCGTTTTACCTTGTCATTCTGAGCAAAACGAAACGGAGCGAAGATATGCGGCTTCCGATCAAGTCGGGGGATGACGATCCAGGCGGAGGGGTTGTTTGTTGCGGGAATGCGGGGGGCATTACACGGATTCCGCCTTTCCCCCAATCAGGGTTAAGGAGGGGGAGAGGGTTCGGGAGAGGGGAACCGT
>CBDTYX010000351.1:0-1950 GCA_965364745.1 uncultured Desulfovibrionaceae bacterium
TTCCGGGCCGTATCCAGTTGTTTCTTGTATCGAAACAAGAAAAACCCTGCTTTGCCTGCAAAGCAGGGTTTTTTGTCGCCTTTCCAAACCAATACATACCAGGCCGTGCCGATATTGGGCAGGCTTTTCCCTTGGAATAATTTCTCTGACTTATTGCCAGGCAGACGCTTCCGTCCTTCACTTCAGCTTTTGGAGTAACCCTATGTATGTTCAAAATATTTTAAACTCCAATCAAAGCGAATATATTTCAGCCCTGAACAATAAAAATAATTCGGAAAAAGATGCTGACAGCTCCGAGTTTTCCCCGGCCTCCTGGGGCGCGGCCACGGTAATCATCTCCTCTGAAGCGCGGGCCGCGCAGCAGTCCGCTGCCACAGCCAATCAGAATGAAGAGGGCGACGCCGAAGGCGAAGAAGGCGCCGCTGCCGCTTTTGGCGAATTCATGGGCAAGGCAAGAGGCAAAGTCTCATCCGACCCATCCGAGCAGCTTGCGGCTTTAAAGAGCAAGCTGACGCAGTTGCAGGCCCGAAAAAACCAGGGCCTTTCCAACGAAAACTTGCCTGAGGAAGCCAAAACCGGACAGGTTGCCGCCATTGACGGACAGATAAACCAGATTATGGCCCTGATAGCCGAACTGGAATCTCAACTAGCCCAGCAAGGCCAGAAGTCTTAACCGAAACGACGCGTGCCCCGCCGGGCGCAGTTTGGGGGAGGTCTGGCCACCGCTCAAGGGGTAAGCAAGTCGGTGATCGTGTTCTTGATTTTATTCATGGCCGAGCCTTCCGGCAGGCCGGCCAAAATTTCATGCATATGTCCCTGCTCGCGCATCAGGTCGCGCGAAGCTTGAAAATTCAAATCATAGACCCACGAACAGAGCAGCAGGCGGAAGTCGTTGATGTAGCGCATTTGACTGGAGATGCCCAAGCGCCCGGCCAGAACCGCCTCATACAGAGAGGGCGTCCACTTATCCGGCGCGTCGATGAGCTTCCAGGTGACCACTCGGCTGCGCTTGCCGCCGGGCCGGGCGTAGCCGGAAATAACGCGTAGGATATCAATTTTATCCGCATCGCGCACCACCTGGGTGACCAGGCGGAACCCTTGCGGCACGCCGGCGGGTATGGCGAAACGATTGTGCATGGCCACTCCGGCCCGAACAAGCGCCTTTACGCGTAGTGATTCTCCGGTCAAAAAAGGCTCATGCTTAAGGATCTTGCCCCCCCACAGCCCATGGTTGGCCGATTCGTCATCGCGGAAGGTGCGGTAGGCCACATATTGCTCAAAGCGGGCCACATCGTGGTACAGGGCGGCCAATTTAGCGGCCCGGACCAGTTCCGGGGTGAAGGCGACCGGCAAACCCGGCGCGGCCAGAATGGCGTTGGCGTTGGCGGCCACTTTCAGGGAATGCTCCCATTTCAAGTGCAGGTGTTCCGCGTCTTCGCTCTCCGGCGCGAAACGCGCGGCAAAGGTTTGATAGTACACGGTAAAAAGGTCTTTATGACCAGCCATATCTGCCGAATCCATACTTAAATATCCTTAAAAATCAATATATTTTACGCGCGCAAACTTCATGCAGGTTTAGCTTGCGCGCCGCTTGCGATGTGGTTATCCTAACACCCGGTGATCTTCCAGTCCATTTATAGAAAAGGAACTTCATCGCCGGATTATTCTCCGCGTAACGCCCTCAAACAATTCGGGTTCAGGAGGGAAGGAGATCTGGAGGGGGGAACCTTGAAGGGCCTTGTTCCTTGGAGTTCCCCCCCTCCAGAAGGTTCCTTCAAACCGGAAATACTTCACACGAGCAAACCATGTCTGATTTTGTGCATCTGCACTGCCATACCGAATACAGCCTTCTGGACGGCGCCATCCGCGTCAGGGATTTGTGCGCCAAAGCCAAGGATTACGGCATGTCTTCCGTGGCCATTACCGACCACGGCAACCTCTTCGGGGCCG
>CBDTYX010000352.1:0-1948 GCA_965364745.1 uncultured Desulfovibrionaceae bacterium
CAGCCTATAAAACGTTGCCCGAGAATGGCTCGGGCGTGGCATCGGCGAAACAGGTCCATATTTATTAGCGGACTTGCAGGCGGCTGTCAAAGGTTATTATCCTCCGTTGCAAAAAAATTGCCGGAAAGCGGACAAAGGCGGCGCAAAACAGAAAAACGCCGGCGGGCAAACCGAAAAATGCCGCCGGCGTCGCAGATGCTTCAAGTAAAGTCGGTGCGGTTAATTGACCACGGAATCTTTATCCAAAAGGATGGTGGGCTGTTCGTCGAAACTGCCGGCCAGAGCGGCCCCGGCCGCCAGGTCAGCCGCCGCGATTTCGGTCATGGCCAGCTTGCCGTCGAGCTTCGCGCCTTCTTCCATGCTCAAGATGGGGCTGAACACCGTGCCGGTGACCACGGCGCTTTTGTGCAAGGTCACTTTTTCAGCGGCGTGAATGTCGCCGTTGATTTTGCCGTTGCAAACCACCGAGCCCACCTGCACCGTGCCTTCAATGGAGGCGTTGTGCCCGACGATCAGCGTGCCTTCGGATTTGATGGCGCCGGTAAACACGCCGTCAATGCGGATGGCGCCCTGGAAGGTGAGCGTGCCGTTGTAGTTGGTGCCCGCTCCCAAAAAAGCGTTGAAAGTTTCTTTACTCATCGTCTGCCCCCCGTAGCGGCCGGTTTAAGGTTTTATTCACGGCTTGAAAAAATACGCATACCCCATTCGGCAACAAAAAGAAACAGAAAGTTCCGGAAGTTGGGCAACGGCGCGCCGGAGCCCGTCAGACCACCTTAAACACGAACCGGCGCATGGAGACATTGAGCACCATGCCGATCATGAACGAGTTGACCAGGGTGGAACTGCCGCCGTAACTTATAAAGGGTAAGGGAATTCCGACAACGGGCATGATGCCTAGCACCATGCCCATATTTATGAGTATTTGCCAGAAGAAATAGAAAAAGGCCCCGGCCGCGATATAGCTGCCGAAGCGGTCTTTGGCGTCGCGCACCGTGGTGCAGATGGACAAGAGGAACAGGCAGAACATGGCGGTTAAGGCCGTGCAGCCGGCAAAGCCCCATTCCTCGCCGAACACTGCCAGCGCGAAGTCGGTGTGGTTTTCGGGCAGGAACAGGAGCTTGTCCTGGGTGCCCTGCAAATAGCCTTTGCCCCACATCTGGCCCGAGCCGATGGCGATTTGCGCCTGGATGGTGTTCCAGCCTCTGCCTTTGCGGTCGCGCTGCGGGTCTATGAACGTGCGCACCCGCTCTTTTTGGTATTCATGCATAAATTGCCAGCCGAGGGGCACGCACAGGGGCACGATGATGACCAGCACGGCCAGCACCTTGAGTTTGATGCCCCGAAACAGAAACATGCCGCCCAAAAGCAGCAGGATATTCAGGGCCGTGCCGAGGTCGGGCTGCAGGAGAATGAGCAGCACCGGCAAAACGCAGATGGATCCCGCTTCCAGAAGTTTCAGCCAGTTCAGGGGCGATTTGCCCCGGGAGAGCATTTTGGCGCCCATGAGCAAAATGGCGATTTTGGCCAGCTCGCTGGGCTGGGCGTTGAACAGCCCGAAATTGAGCCAGCGCCGCGCCCCGGAGTTGACCTCGCCGACGAGCAGCACAGCCAGGAGCAAAAGCACGGCGATGAGATAAGCCGGCACGGCCAGGCTTTTTAAATGGCGGTAGTCGAAGAGCTGGACGCAAAACATGACCACGAGGCCGGCCGCGCCCCAGATGAGCTGTTGCTGATAAAAGGGGGTGACCACCATGCCGAATTCGCGCAAGACGCCGCCGGCGGAATATAAATTGACGATGCCCATCCCGAAAAGCAGTACGGAGAGGATGAACAGGGCCCAGTTCATGTGCAAAAGCAGGCGGGGCGTGGCATTGCTCATGGCTGACCTCCGGGTTTGGGTTTGTTTTGGAACAAGGAGCGCGCGGGCGGGGCCGGGCTGTCTTGCGGC
>CBDTYX010000353.1:0-1927 GCA_965364745.1 uncultured Desulfovibrionaceae bacterium
TTTTCCCTGGGCAAATCCTGTATATTTTCATATTCCATCTGTTATTCCTTAATATTCAGTCTTCATATCCGGTCCGCGAAAAATTCAAGCCGCACGCCATGACCGTTGGCTGCCGCAAAAGCCGCCCCGCTCGCCGGGCATTGACAAAATCTAAACTTTAGACAATCATGAGGATAATCAAAATTCAATTCCAAATTCCACATTTACTTAAAAACTCATTCTTTATATTTAGCCACGGTACTACAGACGCTATGTCTTCAAACATAAACATTGAACTTGCGCCCGCCCCCCCACGCCTGCACCCGTCTATGGGCCGGGTGCAAGCATTCCGGCTGGGCCTGATGCTCTGCCTGTTGATGTTTGCCGCCGCCCCAACTCTTGCCCGGGCCGAGACGCAACCGTTCTTTAATCTTGCCGCGGCCGAAAAGCAACCCGTTGCCCTGGACGCCTACCTCTACGCAGCCAAAGATGGGGCCGCGGGCGAACGCAAACCGCTGCTCCTGCTCCGTTTAAGCCCGGCCCCCGGCTATTATGCATATGCCCATATCCCACAGCCCGGCAGCAAACCCACTGAGTTGAAAATACTCTCGAAAGACGGCGAAACCACGCTGCCCGGCGTAGCCATATTCTACCCGCCCGGCGATGAAGCCCCGGATATTCTCGACAATTCAAAAATCAAATTTCTGTATCGCAACCCCACCCCGCTGTTCATTGAGCTGCCGCCGGGGGCGGACGGAAACAAACTGAACTGCAAGCTGTCTCTGCTGACCTGTTCCGAGGCGCACTGCCTGCCGGTAAATAAACGCTTCAGCCTGGATGTTCCCAAGCTGAACGGCAATACGCCCAAAGCCGAGGAGCAACCCTGGTGGCCGGAATATCAGGCTTTACGCGGGCAGGAGCAAGCCAAAAAAGATGACGGCTCGCCCGCCGCGGCTGTGCTGGCCGGATTGGGCTCTTCTGATAGCGCCGACGGAACTGACGACCCCAAACATGCGGATCCAGCGCAGGACAACGGCTCGGACCTTATCTTAAGCGACCAGCCCCTGGACCCGGATGTGGCGGAGGTGAGCTCTTGGGCAATTTACCCGCGTTCGGCCCTGCCCGGCCTTGAGGTGGAAAGCCTGGGCATGGCCCTGCTTTTCGGCCTGCTGGCCGGGTTCATTCTCAATTTCATGCCCTGCATGCTGCCGGTCATCGGCCTCAAGCTCACGGCCTTCATATCCGCCGGAGGCATTCGCCAGGGCACCGCGGCCATCCATTCTTTCCGCGCTTACTGGCTGTTCTTTTCCGGGGGAGTCCTCTGCTGGTTCGTTACCTTGGCCGTGTTGGCGGCCACTTTAAATATCATTTGGGGGCAGGCCTTCCAAAACAGCTTCCTGGTGCTGGGCATGATTCTGGTTGTATTTTCCCTGGCTTTAAGCACCTTCGGGTTTTACACCCTGCCCATCATCTCTTTGCGCGGCAGTAATTCCTCCCCACATCAGGCCTTTATCACCGGCTTTCTGCTCACCTGCCTGACCACGCCATGCAGCGGACCGCTTTTGGGCGGAGTTTTGGCCTGGACTTTCCGGCAGGGTCCGGAAATTTCCAGCCTGGTGCTTATTGCCGTAGGCCTGGGCATGGTTGCGCCGTATCTTTTCCTGGTGGCGTTTCCCACGCTCTCCCGCTACTGCCCGAGGCCCGGGCGCTGGCTGGTCCGCCTGGAAATTATGGTCGGATTTTTCCTGCTGCTGACCACAGCCTATCTGATGTATTTGCTGCCCAAAACCTTGCTGCCCTGGGCCGTTGCCATGCTCGCGGCCATGACCGCCTTTGCCGTGGCCGTGCACTACCGCTTAAAAAATCAGCATGAGACGCACTGGAAAGCCTTTGCGCTATCCGTGCTCTGCCTGGTTGTGGCGGCTGCGGGCTGGCGCGCGTTTTCCGC
>CBDTYX010000354.1:0-1919 GCA_965364745.1 uncultured Desulfovibrionaceae bacterium
GCCGTCAACCTACTTCATCACTCAACTTAAAAATGACGGCCTGCTCCAGCCCATTGATAAAGACAAAATCAGCAACTTCTGTTTGCTCATGCCCCGGCTGGTCAACCAGCCCTTTGACCCCAAAAACGAATATACCGTGCCCTACATGTGGGGCAGCACGGGCATCATCTACAACAGCAAATACGTTGACCCCCTCCTGATTAAAAGCTGGAAAGACCTCTTGCGTCCAGAATTCAAAGGCCGCGTGCTCATCAGCGACGATTTGCGCGACGGCCTGGGCATCGGCCTGAAAGCCTGCGGCTATTCCATCAACACCAAAAACGAGGCCGAGCTCAAAGAAGCCTATGAATTCCTGCGTAAGCTCAAAGCCTCGGTGCGCGTCTTCGACATCACCTCCACCAAGCAAAACTTCGTTAACGAAGAAGTATACGTGGGCGCCATCTGGAACGGCGACGCCTTCGTGGCCAAAGAAGAAAACGACGCCCTCAAGTTCGTCTACCCCGAAGAAGGCGCCATGGTCTGGATCGACAGCTTCGCCATTCCGGCCAAAGCCGCCCACCCCGAAAACGCCCACAAGTTCATCGACTTCATGCTCCGCCCGGAAATCAGCGCGGCCGTGGTTGAAGAATTCCGCTACTCCCCGGCCTCCGAAGCGGTCTTGAAGCTCCTGCCCGAAGAAATGCGCAACTCCCGTACCATCGCGCCCACCGACGCGGACCTGAAAAACAGCGAACTCACCCTGGAGCTGGGCGACGCCCTGCAAATGTATGAAAAGTATTGGGAAAAGTTTAAAACTGAACAATAGGCGTACGTGGTGAAGCATGCCTCCGGCGGCCCGAGGGAGGGCCCCGCGCCCTCCCTCGGGGCTCCCTCTGCGCCAGGGGCTCGCCCCTGGACCCTTATTGTTGGGATGAGCTAATTGATAATTGATGAATAAACGTTAAAACGACCGAGAGCCCCGGCGGCGACGCCGCCGGGGCTCTCGTTACTTTTGGGGCAACACCCTCAAAATCAGCCGTAAGAACTGACCACCGCGCCCACAGGATTGTAGGCGGCGGAGAGCACATCTTTGCTGAAGTTATAGGTGCTCGCCATGTCCTGCGAAGCTGAGCTCTTGGACCCGGAACAGCCGTAACCGGAGTTCAGGGCGTCCAGAGTGCCGTTGATGATGCCGAGATCCATTCTGCCTTTGGATACAGCCGTAGCCAATCCTGAAATGCCGTCCATACTCTTCTCCTCCCCGGCTTTGCGGCTTAGTTTGAAAAAGATCCATACCGCCAAGCCCGTTGATGGTTTTTCGCCTTGCCGCGTTTTTCGACGTTTCTGCGCGCCGCAAAACGCAAAAAAGCAAGGAGAGCCGCGTAAGCTTCCTTGCTTTCACACCTTAAGGTTCGCTCCCTTAAACGGAGCCTTTTCAAACACCGCCCGGCGGCCCTACCTGGTCTGCCCGGCTGTGTTTTTTACGGGAAAACGCGAATTGCCTTTCCCTATACTTCGTAATCTATCAGATAACCGCGCCCCGTGTAAAGGGCTTCCATACGGTTTCTGTAAAAATAATCGTCCTGGGCGAGCGGCATGCCGTCCACCGGGTTGAGCACCGGGGTGGGCGCGTTTTTCTGCACGTCCGCGGCCGGATGCCCGGCGGCCATGGCCGGACGGGTGGAGGCCTCGCCGCTTATGGTGTCGTGGCTGCCGGCCACCAGGCCCATTTCCCCGGCTTCCGGCTGCACGGCCGCCGTGCGCTCGGCCACCAGAGAAGGCCTGGAATTCCAGGGCAAAACCGTCTCCCAGCTGTCCAAAGCCGGGGCCGGAGTTTTGCTTAAGGTGTAATCCATAGCCTTCTCCCCATTTGTCCGACGCTTAGATAATAATCTTTTTCACCGTCCTGTCCAGATCGCGCGGCAAAGCGCGCCGCAATG
>CBDTYX010000355.1:0-1913 GCA_965364745.1 uncultured Desulfovibrionaceae bacterium
AGAAGCCGGCGCCAACAAGATCGCGGTCATCAAAGTGGTGCGCACCATCACCGGCCTGGGCCTCAAAGAAGCCAAGGACAAGGTTGACGGCGCCCCCTCCACCCTTAAGGAAGCCGCCAGCAAGGAAGAAGCCGAAGAAGCCAAGAAGCAGCTCACCGAAGCCGGCGCTGTGGTGGAACTCAAATAGTTTCACGGTCAAGTCCGCTTTTTCCGCCGCAAGGCAAGCAAAGCGGCGCGGGATTTTTCCCGCGCCGCTTTTTTTTGCGTTTGACCGGCAGAGGGCTTGCGCGGGCGCCGGGGGAACGGAAAGCGCAAGGGCGCTGCGCTTCTTATGATTTCCGCTCCACTTTACCCCGTATCAGGGGCTTGATAGGGGAAGCCATGCCTTTCAGCCCTTTCCCTACCCGCCTTTCCTTATCGCTCTTTCGCCTTTCCGCTTTTCCGCCTTTAAATCCGTCTCCCGGCCATTGCCCGCAAAGCCATGCGCATATGCGCACCTCGACAAATCCTGTTGTATTAATTGATAACTTATAGTATTATACTTCGAGTTTGCTTGCTGCTATCTCTAACCGCCGCAAAACAGCCGCCCCGCGCGGGTTTGCGTAAAGGCTTCAGGTCATTCGCAAAGTGTCCGTGAACTTATCAACCCGCTTCCCGCAAAACCGCTTTACGCAGGCAAACCGATTTCTGGGGCTCACCGCGGTCCTCCTGGCCGCCCTCTTTCTCTTTTTCGCGCCGGAGCGTCCGGCGCAGGCGCAACTCCAGGCCGGTCCCGTCTTTGCCGGCGTCTCCGCTGCCCCCAATAGAAACACTCCGGCCGTAAACCGGCTCGATCTCGTCGTTTCCATTGACGAATCCACGCTCATCGACAGATTGATTTACAACGCCCTGCGCCGGGCCGGCTACAGCATGACCATGGATGCCGCGCCCATGTCCTACGCCGTGCAAATGGCCAACAACGGCGAACGGGACGGGCTCGCCTCGCAAAGCATCGGGCTTGAGGCGCGCTTCTCCGGCCTGGTCGTGATCCCCGAACAACTGGCCTCGGTGAGCTTTCCGGTTTTCGCCCACGTCAACTCCTCCTTCCGCATTGAATCCTGGAACGATTTTGCGGGCCTGCGCGTGGGGCATTTGTTCAACAAGCTGCACATCATCAACCAACTGCCCAAAAATATCAGCGCCAGCGTCATGCGCAACTCTTTCCGCGAGCTGATGCTCGCCCTGGAAAACAACGAATGCGACGTGGTGGTGACCAGCAGCACCAACAATATCCCGCTGATCCTGCCGGATTGGGCAAAACGCGTGGGCACGGCGGAAACCATGCCCTCTTACGCCTATCTGAACAGCCGCCACAAGGACCTTGCGCCCGCCATAGCCGAAGGATTGCGCGCCATGAAGGCCGACGGCTCCTACGCTAAAATCATCAAGGGCGAGCCTCTTGACCCCGGGGCAGCCAAACAGGTGCTGCACATTTCGTCCTACAACCCGGACGACACTTGGGAAAGCAGTCTGAAAGAGGGCATGGCGTCCATTTTCGCCGCCACCGGCAATATCGCCTATTACAACGCGCCCCTTTACTCCAACCGCTTTCAAACCGCCTCGGAGCGCGCCAAAAACGCTTATTACACCATCCGCACGCTGTTCAGTTCAAACCCGCCGGATATTGTCGTGGCCTCGGGTAATAACGCCCTGGCCTTTGTCTGCGCCTATTACGGGATCATGTTCAACAACGTTCCCATTGTTTTTTGCGATGTAAACACGCCGGCAGACGAGCTTTGGGAGTTGGGCAATAATGCCGTGGGCGTGTGGCAATCCATACCCGCGGCAAAAACTGTGGACCAGATTTTAAAAATGTATCCGCGCACAAAAACCTGCTGGTCATCAACGATTATACAGAGACCGGCGCGGCCTGG
>CBDTYX010000356.1:0-1903 GCA_965364745.1 uncultured Desulfovibrionaceae bacterium
GACATGGCCCAGAAGCATTTCCAGGAGTTCATAATCGCCCAGGCTGCTTTGGTTTTGTTCAAATCTGGCGCGTAGTCTTTGGCGATGTCCGGTTTGGTGTTCTTGAGGCATATTTAAGCAATCGGTCCAGGCGCCGGTATTGGAGGGTTTGTTTTAAGCAATGCTTGCGTCTTCATTTGTTTGTCTGCACGGCAAAAGCCGATGCAAAATCAGCAGGGTTATAAATAAAAATAAATCGCAAGCCGGGCTACATATTATTACGCATTTCTGGCCAGATGACAGCCCAAGGCCATGCTCACGGCCATGGCCGCATTGAGCGATTCCACTCCGGCCCGCATGGGAATGGAGAGGCATTGTTCTTCCGGCCACTCGCCGGTCAGGCCCGGGCCTTCCATACCTGCCACCAAGCCGCAGTTCGACGGAAAATCAAATTGGAAAATATTTCGCCCTGCGGGAGAAAGCGCATACAAGGGCAGACGACGGCTATGCCGGGAAAGCTCTTCGAGCGTCGGGCCCTGCCAAAGCGAAGTTTGAAACAGGGCGGGGCCGGCGGCGCGTAAGCTTTTAGGCAAGTAGGGCGATGCGGCTTCTTTGAGCAAAACCACAGGCACATCCAAGGCGGCGGCACTGCGTATGGTGGTGCCCAGATTGATCGGGTTTTGAAAAGGCAGGAACAGAGTCAGCCCCTGGGGCAGGGTTTCACTCCAGGCCGGCAGGGGCGGAGCGGAGATAATCAGCAAAGGAGCGTCTATGCCGTAAATATCCAGCGGCGTGAACAACTCCGGCGTGAGCTGAAAAATAGTAAAACCAGTTTCAGGCGCCGGCAGAGGAGCGCCGGCCAGGGCGTTCAATTCGGCAGGGTGGCGGAGGATAAGCCCCTTTGCCCGCTGACTGAACATTTGCAAAGTTTCCCGAATGATTTTCAGGCCGGAAACAAGCGCTTCCTGCTGTTTTTTGATGCCGCGACCGTCCAGGAGGCTGCGCCAGGATTTATAGTGGTGGTTTTGGGCGCTGCTGATGTTAAGCAGCGGCAGGTCGCTGAAACGGCGTTGCATTGAGGAGGAGGGGGGCTGAAAAAGCGGATCGCTGTTCATAATTTTATAAAAACGTTTTCTTTTGAAATTACAGTCGCTTGCGCAGGCGTTGTTCTCGTTCGTGATATTGCCCTTCCGGACTCCAGGGTTCCAAATGCACAAGTACGTCGGTTATTTGCGGGCCTATGGACAACAAAGTCTCTTCCACAGCGGTGGCGACACGGTGGCCTTCTTCCACGCTTATGGCCCCGTCGACCATAACATGCAAGTCAACCTGCACGCCAGCGCCCAAAAAGCGGGTGCGCAGGTCATGCACATCGCGCACCCCGGGCACTGAGGCCGCCGCTTTCAGCAGTTTGGTTCTTGTTTCGCTGCACACGCCCCGATCGGTAAGCTCATTAAGGGCGGGCCAGGCTATTTTCCAGGCAGCGGAGCATAAAAATACGGCTACAATAATAGTGCCGATAAGGTCCAGAATTGCCAGATCAGGCGCCACATGGGCGATTCCCGCGCTTAAGGCTGCCGGAAGGGAGCTTAAAGCGTCGCTGCGGTGATGCCAGGCATTGGCCACCAGGGCTGAAGAATGCAGCTCTTTGCCCTTGTACACAGTCCAGCGATACAAAGCCTCCTTGACCACAATGGAGAGCAGCGCGGCCAAGGCTGCGATAAGTCCCACGTTTTTACGCTCTTCGGCGAGCAGGCTCAAGGCTGCATCATAGACCAGCATGACGCTTAAAACAGCCAGAAGCAGGGCAATGCCGAGAGTGATCAGGGATTCTACGCGCTGATGGCCGTGGGGATGGTCGTCATCGGCGGGCGCGCTCCAAAAGCGCACCCCGATGAGCAGGGCCACATCTGAAACCAGATCC
>CBDTYX010000357.1:0-1902 GCA_965364745.1 uncultured Desulfovibrionaceae bacterium
CGTCAAGGACCAGACGGCGCAGGTCGTCGGGCCGGAACACGGAGAGGATGGCCGTGGCGGTTTTGGCGCCCACTTTGGAAATGGAGGTGAGCACCAGAAAGGTCCGGCGCTCGTCCCAGGAGGAGAAGCCGTAGAGCTCCAGGGCGTCTTCGCGCACCACGGTGATGGTGTACAGGCACACGGTTTCGCCCGGCGCGGGAAGGGAGGCCAGGGTGTGCGTGGGCAGGCCCACCTCGTAGCCCACGCCTCCGGCGGTGATGATCAGGCAGCCGTTTTCAAAGACCTGGCCCACGCGGCCTTCCAGATATGCGATCATAGTGTGCGCCTCCCGCGCTATGCACTATAGGCTTTCCGTCCTTTGGTTTCAAGTGCTTCGCGTGGCGTGGGGGGCGGCGGCGGAGTTGTAATTTTTGTCTGTTTGGGGCAGATTGCCTTCCCGAAACATCAAATTTTTCAGGAGCGCCGCAGCCCATGCCCCTAAAATATGAAACCATAATTTTCGACAAAGACGGCACCTTGCTCGATTCCGTGCAGGGGGTGCTTAATTCCATACATTATGCCCTGGATCGCCTGGGCCTGCCCTTTCCGGCCGGGGTGGACGGGCGGCGGCTGGTGGGGCCGCCTTTGCGGCACACTTATCATCATGTGCTGGGCGTGGGGCTGGAGCGGCTGGACGAGGCCGTGGCTCTGCACCGGGAATATTACTTGCGGCAGGGCTTTTGCGAGGCCGCGCCTTATGCCGGGGCTAAAGACCTGCTGGCCGACCTTAAGGCGGCGGGCGGCCGGGTGTGCATCGCCACCACCAAATACCGACCCCTGGCCGAGCGGATGCTGGCCCACTTTGAGCTAGCGCCTTACATTTTTCACGCGGAAATGAGCGACGGCACGGAAATGAGCAGCGCCAAAAGCGGCATGTTGGCGCGGGTTTTAGCGGCCGCCGGCTGTGCGCCCGAGAGCGCGGTAATGATCGGCGATACGGTTTTTGATGCAGAAAGCGCCAAAGACACCGGAATTCCATTCATCGGCGTGCTGTTCGGCTACGGCACGCGTGAGGAGATGGAAGCGGCCGGGGCCGCGCGTTTTGTGGGCAGCCTTGAGGAATTGCGGGCGGAGTTGTTTGTGTAAATAGCAACAAGCGCGCAATGCGCGAGATTGGCGCTCAGAGGCGTTCCTCTGAATCTTTAAGGCTCAAATCAAGATAGTCCGGGCAGTCCTTTAGGTGCAGGGACTCATAGATTTCCGAATGCCGGGCTTTCGTCAGCTCAATTTTGGCCGCATACCCGGCCGGCTTGCTTCTTTTGACAAAGATGCGCACGTGGTCTTCATAATTTTCTTTATACCCATAGTGCGGCATTAATGTGGATGCACCCACATAGACTTCGGTAATTTTTCCCTCGTCCGTCCTGAAATAATAGTAGGTAACCGTGCCGACGCCGGTGAAATCCAGAAACCTTCCTTCCAGAGCCAGATCATAGTCAAGTGTGCCCAGGCGGTCGTCAATGGCATTGAGCACGCGGCCTGCGATACGGCGCTCCACGGGCACGGTGCTGACGATTTTTCCGGTTTCAGCGTCCACGTCTTCGCAGATGAGCGTTTTGAGGCGATCCAACTCATCCTTGCTCAAGCCGTCAAGCATGGCCATGACCTGGTGGTAACCTTTTTCACCGCCATCGGCATGTTTATCAATTATCATTTTGGCAAACCCGGCATCAATGACTGTTTCGGATCTGGCTGCGCCGCAAAATACAAACAAAGCGCAAAAGGAAATAATGAGATGCTTCAGCATAACCGGCATAATATTCCTCTTGCGCCAAGGCGGGCAACGCCTGTTGCCGTTTTCGTTCACCCCAACAAGGGTTAAGGAGGGGTGGGGTTCGGGGCGGGGGAACCTGAAGGGTTCTC
>CBDTYX010000358.1:0-1885 GCA_965364745.1 uncultured Desulfovibrionaceae bacterium
GAAATTTCTTCGCCGCTCATGGAATTGGTGGGCGCGGTGGGCATCGGCCTGGTCATGTGGTATGGCGGCAAGCAGGTCATTGACGGCGTATCCACGCCCGGCACGTTTTTTTCTTTCCTGGCCGCTCTGGTCATGCTTTATGATCCCTTAAAAAAGCTGACCACCAGCAACAATGACGTGCAAAGGGCTTTGGCTTCGGCGGAGCGGGTCTTTGAAATTCTGGATTCAGAGGAAATTCGTGAAGAAGACGACGGGGCGGCGGAGTTTACTCCGCCCCTTCATGAACTGCGCTTTGATCATGTGAGCTTCCGCTATTCAAGCCATGCGGACTTGGCCCTTGATGACGTAAGCTTCACCATCAGAGCCGGGGAACGGGTAGCCATTGTGGGGCCGTCCGGCGCCGGCAAAAGCACTTTCGTCAATCTCATCCCGCGTTTTTATGAGCCGCAATGCGGGGAAATTTTGCTCAACGAGCGTAATATCCGCGAATATACTCTGCGTTCTTTGCGCGAATCCGTGGCCTTGGTTTCTCAGGATACCTTTTTGTTTAATACCAGCATCGCCCAAAATATCGCATACGGAATTAAGGATTATAATTTGGCGGAGGTTCAGGAGGCCGCGCAAAAGGCCTATGCCCACGATTTTATTATGGCCATGCCAGAAGGTTATGACAGCATAGCCGGCGAACGCGGGGTGAAGATGTCCGGAGGGCAGAAACAGCGCCTGGCCATTGCCCGGGCCATATACAAAGACGTGCCCCTGCTCATTTTGGATGAAGCCACCAGCGCCCTTGATTCCGAGTCGGAACGCATTGTCCAACTGGCCTTGGAAAACCTCATGCGCAATCGCACCAGCATTGTTATTGCCCATCGTTTATCCACAGTTCTGGGGGCCGACCGCATCCTGGTTATGGAGCGAGGGCGTATTGTGGCTGTGGGCAAGCATGAGGAGCTCTTAAGCGGCAATGCGTTGTATCAGAAGCTGTATAATCTGCAATTCAACACGGATACGCCGGAGGAGGACCTGGTTCATGTCTGATGCCCACCTTTCGGAAGCGCCGGCGCGCAAGCATAAGCCCAAACGCTCCGCTTCGCGGCCCAGACATTTCCTCATCTGGCTGGCCGGCTGGGCCATTGCCTTGACTTACCGGTTATGGTGCTCGACTTTGCGCTATGAGCAGCTCGGCCGCAATTTGGCGGAAGATCTGTATGCTAAGGGGCAACCGTTTATTTTGGCCCTGTGGCACAATGAGCTGATTGTGCCTACTTACTGCCGCGGCAAATGGCGGGCCGGGGCCATCATCAGCCAGAGCCGCGACGGTGAAATCCTGACCCAGATCATGCGCCGTTTAAATTTCAGGAGCATTCGCGGTTCAAGTTCGCGCGGCGGTGTGCGCGCCCTGATAAGCGCCAAAAAAGCCATGCTCCTGCATCGCGAAGTGCTGTGCATAACCGTGGACGGCCCGCGCGGTCCGCGCCATAAGGTTAAAGACGGAGCCATATTTTTGGCTCAAATGACCGGCGTGCCCATTATTCCCATGCGGGCGTACATTCCCAGAGCCAAAGTATTTCACAAAGCCTGGGACCGCTTCCGCCTGCCCCTGCCTTTTTCCCGGGTGTGCGTGCTGTTTGGCGAAGCGTACACAATTTCTCCCGAAGCTCTTGATGAGGGCGGCATGGCCAGAGAGCGGGCCAGGCTGGAAGACAAGATGGCCGAACTCTTGCCGGGCAACCGGATGCCTCCTTCTGAAACTTGGGCCGAGCTTATTCCCGGCGCGGCGCTAACCCGCGGCGCGGCCGGTGACAAATCCCCCCTTGAGCCGGGACAGCCTTGGCTTGCGGCGGCGCTTAAAGACGCCGCCGACCGAATTGCGGACTGGCCGTAT
>CBDTYX010000359.1:0-1879 GCA_965364745.1 uncultured Desulfovibrionaceae bacterium
GTCCTGACTACGGCGCCGGTTTTGCCGCTCAGACCGAGCCGCTCGCCCCGGCCCCGGTGCAAACTCAACTTCCCTCCGGACCGGAACTGAGCTATACTTCAAATCAGACGATATCGCGTTCCGAAAACGACCCCGCCGCAACGCAAAACGCGGCCAGGTCCGCCGGGCGGGACGACGAATTTGCGGCCATTGACCCCGCGATGCTGGAAGAAGTCATCGACGGTCTGGAGGAAGTGCGCCGCATGCTGTTGCCGCGCCGCTGAGGCGCCGCTTTGGCCCATAACCTTTGCCCGTGTTTGCGGGCATAATTTTTCGAGCAGGCAATGATTCTTTGTCCTTCCCTACTATCTTGCGATTTCGGCCGCCTGGCCGAGGAACTTTCCGCTCTTGAAGCCGCGGGCCTGAAATGGGTGCACTGGGACGTCATGGACGGCGCCTTTGTGCCCAATATCACCATGGGGCCGCCCATTATCAAAAAATTGCGGGCCGGGTCCTCTTTGTATTTTGACGTGCACCTGATGATTGAGCGCCCTGAGCGCTATTTGGCCGATTTCGCCGAGGCCGGGGCGAACATGCTTTGCGTGCACGCTGAAGCAAGCCTGCACTTGGAGCGCACCCTCGCGGAAATTCGCCGCTTGGGCATGCACTGCGGGGTGGCGCTTAATCCGGCCACGTCTTTGAATGTTCTGGACTATATTCTTGAAGACTTGGACATGGTCCTGATCATGAGCGTTAATCCGGGTTTTGGCGGCCAGAGCTTTATTCCCGCAGCCATGCGCAAGGTTCGGGAATTGGCCGACATGATCGCCGCCCGCGGTTTGAATACGCATATCCAGGTGGACGGCGGGGTGACCCCGGAAAATACCGGCGATCTCGTAGCGGCCGGGGCCACGGTCCTGGTTTCTGGCTCAGCCTTCTTCGCCCATCCGCCTTATGCCGAAAGGCATCAGATATTTCAGGAAGCAGCCCGGAGAGGGAGAACCGCAAGGGTTGTTAACCCTTGAGGCTCCCCCTCTTCGGACCTCACTGCGGCCCGGGCCTGTTTGACTTCAGGTGTTTGGGCGCTGGCATGAAATGAGCAATTTAGTGCTCATTTCATGCCAATGAAGAGTGCGGAAGAAAGACAGCTTTAATTATACGGGTCTCGCGCCAGCGCGGCGATAAAGTCCCTGCTGAATTTACGATTAAACTGAAAATTTAAAATTAAGCATATTCGGGGATGGGAAACGATGGAAGAAAAAAAGACGATCACCCGCAAGGAATTGGCCGACGCCATCAGAGTGCTGAGCATGGACGCCGTGGAAAAGGCCAGGTCCGGCCACCCCGGCGCGCCCATGGGCATGGCCGATATGGCCGAAGCGCTTTGGAACGGGTTTTTAAAGCATAACCCGACCAACCCTCATTGGCCGGACCGCGACCGCGTGGTGCTCTCCAACGGGCACGCCTCCATGTTGTTGTATTCGGCCCTGCATCTCTCCGGCTACGAGTTGAGCCTCGAAGATATTAAAAATTTTCGGCAGTTGCACTCCAAAACTCCCGGCCACCCCGAGCATGGCTACACCCCAGGCGTGGAAACCACCACCGGCCCGCTGGGGCAGGGCGTGGCCATGGCCACGGGCCTGGCTCTGGCCGAGCGCATGCTGGCTGCTGAGTTTAACCGGGACGGCTTTCCCCTGGTCGACCACTTTACCTACGTATTTTTGGGCGACGGCTGTCTGATGGAAGGCGTCTCCCAGGAGGCGGTTTCCCTGGCAGGCACCCTGGGCTTGGGCAAACTCATTGCCCTCTACGACGACAACGGCATTTCCATTGACGGCCAGGTGGCTCCCTGGTTTGGCGACGACACTCCGGCCCGGTTCAAAGCTTGCGGCTGGCAGGT
>CBDTYX010000360.1:0-1876 GCA_965364745.1 uncultured Desulfovibrionaceae bacterium
GGGAGAGAGGAGCCCCAAGGAGCTGAGCCCCTTGAGGTTCCCCTCTCCCGGACCCTCTCCCCTCCTGAACCCCGGTTGGGGTAAGAGAGAATTGATTATGACGCCAGGAAGGCGGCGGCCCCGCAGGGCGAAAAGCCGAAAACCCCGAGTGGTTGGCGCGAAAAAGAATTATATAAAGATGGCCATTTCCTTTTAAACTGAATGAAGCATAAGCGCAGTGAAGACGTCACGATCCGTATGCCGCCCCGCGACTCGTCATCCTCTGTGCGGACAGCGGAATCCGTAAGCGGATGGTTGCCTGAAACAGTTTTGCAGCAAAGACAAAAATATCATGGAAGTTGAGTATGCCGGAGCAGGCGCGCTCTGAAAATCCCCCCCGCAAAGTGGGCCTGCGGGTCGATGCCGACACCTTTCAGGGCACGAGGCGCGGCCTGCCGCGCCTGCTGGAGCTGTTTGACCGGCACGGCATTACCGCCACTTTCTTTTTCTGCGTGGGTCCGGACAATATGGGCCGCCACCTCTGGCGGCTGCTGCGCCCGGCTTTTTTGTGGAAAATGCTGCGCACCGGCGCACCTTCCCTGTACGGCTGGGATATTTTGCTGGCCGGTACGGCCTGGCCGGGCAGGCGCATTCTTCCTGAGCTGGGCGGGCTGCTGCGCGAGGCCGATGCGGCCGGGCACGAAATCGGCCTGCACGCCTGGGATCATCAAGCCTGGCAGGCCAAAATGGAGCGCTGGCCGCAAGCGGAGCTTGAGCGCCAGGTGCGCCTGGGCCTGGATGCCTTGCAGCAGGTTTTAGGACGGCCGGTGGACATCTCCGCCGCGCCGGGCTGGCGGGCCGACGAGCGCGTGCTCGCGGCCAAGGCGGCCTTTGCTTTCCGCTACAACAGCGACTGCCGGGGCACGCGTCCCTTCCGGCCCCTTTTGCCGGGCGGCGGCTTCGGCGCGCCGCAAATCCCGGTGACTCTGCCCACCTTTGACGAAGCGGTGGGTAGCGAAACAACGGAAAAAGGCTTTAACGACTACATTCTCGCGGCCATGCGCGCCGCCCCCGGCCTGCCGGTGTACACCATCCACACCGAGGTGGAGGGCGTTTCGCGCGCCGGGCTGTTTGCCGAACTGCTTGACAAGGCCGCGGCCGCGAACATCGGCTTTTGCCCCTTGGGGCAACTGTTGCCTGAAGACGCATCACTGCTGCCCGCGGGCAGAGTAGTTCTCGCCGCATTTCCCGGCCGTGAGGGCCGGCTGGGCCGCCAAACCGAACCGGAGAGCTGATGGACATTAATTCCGCCCGCGCCCGCCTGCCCGTTATCCTGCTGCCCCTGGCCTTTTTCGGCCTGGTGTATTTAACGCCCCTAAACGGCGGCTGGCTGTGGATGCCCGATGAAACCCGCTATGCGGAAATCAGCCGCGAAATGATCGCCTCAGGCGACTGGGTGACGCCGCGCCTGCTGGGCCTGCGCTATTTTGAAAAGCCCGTTGCCGGCTATTGGGTCAACAGTTTAAGCCAGACTCTGTTCGGCCACAACAATTTCAGCGTGCGCTTCGGCGCGGCCGCAAGCACCGGGGTCAGCGCCGCCCTGGTTTTCGCCCTGGCTTTTGCCCTCCGGCGGCGCAAGGACCAGGCCGCCTGCGCCTCGCTCATTTATCTGTCCATGCTTCTGGTCTGCGGCATCGGCACCTTTGCCGTGCTCGACCCTATCCTGACCATGTGGATGAGCGCGGCCATGTTCATTGCCTATCTCACCGGGCGGGCGCAAAGCGTGCGCGAGCGGCTCATGGCCTGGTTGGGTTTGGGCCTGGCCTGCGGCCTGGGGGTGATGACCAAGGGTTTTCTCGTGCCGGGCGTTGTGTTTTTGGCCATGCTGCCCGTGGCC
>CBDTYX010000361.1:0-1868 GCA_965364745.1 uncultured Desulfovibrionaceae bacterium
TGCGCCGCCGGAGCATTGACAAGATTCGGCATATAATTAATTCTGGCTTGCAGCGCCTGTGGCGAGAAAAATATATGCAACCGAAAACTTTTTGGCTTATTTGCCTTGCGGCCGGACCGGCCGTGGCCGCCGGCCAGCTTCTGGCCTGGCTTTACGCGCCCGAAGAAGCGATTATGGGCTTAACCCAAAAAATCCTTTACTGCCACGTTCCCCTGGCCTGGTGGTCCCTGGCCGCTTTTTTGCTGGCCGCCGGAGCCGGGGGCATGTACTTGCGCACCCGCCGTCTGTTTTGGGACAATCTCTCCCTGGCCGCTGTGGAAAGCGGGCTTGTGTTCGCCGGGCTGACGCTCGTCACCGGCATGATTTGGGCAAGACAGGCCTGGGGCGTATGGTGGACCGGCGATCCGCGCCTCGTCAGCTTTCTGGTGCTCTGGTTCATGTATGCCGGCTGCCTTGTCCTGCGCGGCTCCGGCTCTGAAGACAACGCGGAACGCGACCGCAAAGCGTCTGCGTCCGCTGTGTTCAGCCTGATAGCCTGCGTAAATGTGCCTCTGGTCTTTTTATCCGCCCGCCTGCTGCGCAGCGCCCACCCTGCGGTGCTGGGCAAGGGGGGCGGGCTTGAGCCGGAAATGCTCGCCACCCTGCTGGTCAACCTCGCGGCCATGGGCCTTGTCTGGCTTGCCCTTCTGCTTTTGCGCCTGCGCCTCGCCGAACTGCGCGACCGCTGCGCGCAGGCGGAATATGCCCGCCTAAACGCCCCGGCCCAAACTACGCGAAGGAGCGTCGCATCATGACCGACGCCGCCTGGGTTTTTCTGGCCAATGCCGCCGTCTGGCTGGGCATCGGCCTTTATCTGGTCCGCCTGCGCCGGGCGCAGGCCCTCCTCGCCGAACGTTTAAAGCGTCTGGAGAATAAACATGTTTAACACCCGCCGCGCGGCCGCCGGGCAGGCCGCAAAATCCGAAGGCCTCTCGCCTTCCGCGCCCAAGCCGGCTTACCGCTTCGTGCTCTGGGCAATCCTCGGCGTGCTACTGCTCATGCTCACCACCTTTGTCATTTTCGGCGCCCTGGGCGGCAGCATGGTCAAATCCGCCTCGCCTCAGGCCCGCACCGCCACTTTCAGCGACCTTATCTCCTAGCCCCCGCCGCCTATCGCCATGACTTCCATCCTGCCCTTGGACATCACCCTCACCTTTTTCGCCATGGCCATGCTTCTGGCCGTCACCCCGGGGCCGGACAATATCTTCGTGCTCACCCAGGCCGCCCTCTACGGTCGCCGGGCCGGAGCCGTCACCGCCCTGGGCATGACCACCGGCCTGTTCGCGCACATTACCGCCGTGGCCCTGAGCGTGGCCGTCATCTTCAAAACCTCTGAAATAGCCTTTACCGCGCTTAAAATTGTCGGCACCGTCTACCTGCTGTATCTCGCCTGGGGCGCCTTCCACGCCACGGCCCTGCACGCCGGCGGCGCAAAAAAGCCCTTTGCCGGTTACGCGGCCCTGTACCGGCGCGGCATCATCATGAACGTGACCAACCCCAAAGTCACTCTGTTCTTTCTGGCCCTGCTGCCCCAATTTGCGGATCCGGCCCGGGGCCCGGTCAGTTTGCAAATCTTCCTCCTCGGCCTCCTGGTCCAGCTCTCCACCATCATTGTTTTCGGCAGCGTGGCTTTTCTGGGCGGCACCCTGGCCGCCGAGGTCAACAACTCGCCCCGCGCCCAGGTCTGGATCAACCGTCTGGCCGGCTACATCTTCATCGGCCTTGCCGCGTTCCTGATTTTCGCGCAGAGGGCGTAGACAACCGGGTAGAGGGAGCCGGCCCCCTCCTTAACCCGCATTGGGGGGATGAGGAGCTCAAGTCTTTTATCA
>CBDTYX010000362.1:0-1864 GCA_965364745.1 uncultured Desulfovibrionaceae bacterium
TGCTGCGGCCGACGGAAGCTGAGGCCGCGCAAGAAGGAGAAAAACCTTCCGCCGTTTTCGAATTGGATATGGCCGCGCGCAAGTGGGTAAACAATCTTGAGATCACCCCCGCCTCCCCGGTTATATGGCGCGATGCCGCTTTGCTGGGGCGCGACAGTGAGGAAGAAAAGTGGCGACTGCTGCGCAGGTTTGATCTGTTTAAAATTGCAGGCGCCGGCGAAGCCGCCCTCTCCAATGGCGTAAGCAACAGCGGTCTGGTATTTCAAACGGAACTGCCTCGCTTCATCCGCATTGAAATTCCGGCCTCAGCCAGAGGAAAATCCGATTTAAACCTGAACATGCTTTATCTTCAGCCGGGGCTGATTTTTCAAGCCCAAGCCCCCGCGCCCTACCTTCTGGCCTGCGGCAGCGGCTTGGCCCGCATAAGCGCGGATATCGACCCGGACCTGCTGGCGCTGTCAGGCGCCGCCTCCGCTAAGGTAGCCGAAAAACCCAAGGAGCTTGGCGGCGATGCGGCCTTGCTCGTTCCCGCTCAGGAAGAGCCGGTGGATAACGCGCGTGTGGCGCTGTGGGCGGTGTTGGCTTTAGGCGCGGCGGCCCTGGGAGGCATGATTTTCACTTTGTATCGAAATATGAAGAAGGGAAAATAAAAAGCGGAACAATTTCTTGTTCCGCTTATCATGGACACTTTAGGGAAATGGGGCAGTTGCTATGGCTACTGTTGTCCCAGGATCAAGGACACCCCATTCCCCGAAAACCCGTCGCCCTAGTCTACCCCCCAGCAGACCACAGCGTCAGCCGGCCGACGGGAACCAATACTGGTTTTTGAGGAAAACCTGTAAAGGAATATATGGCACTTTTGCAGGCAAAGCAAGCATAAAAATATCCGTTCGACTTAGACATATTTCTTCCATCTTTTCAAAATTAACATTTCAGGCTAATAAGCTGTCTGAGAAAAAACTTGTGCGCACTTCCTTTTTAGCTGTGCACAACGCGCGCCGGGTTGCTCTGGATGAAAAATACCCTGGCGAAGCTAAAATTTATTTTGACTGGAAAGCGCCCCGGTCAAGCCAAAACTCAGGGAGAAAAATGATGCTGCATCATAAAACTTGCTTCAAGCTGCTTTGGACCGGGATAGCCTTCTGGCTGATTCTGTTTTGCTTAAGCGGCTGCGCCGGCCAGAGCACTGCCCCGGCCGCGCAGGAAGAAGCGCAACACATCAGTGATGATGAGTATTATCAAGAATTTGACGAAAGCATTTTGACGCGGCAGCAGCCGTTTACCCGCACGGAACTAACCAGAATAATGAATGACGGCAATGCGGCCGTAACTGAAATCAAAGGTAATGAAGATCCGGAAGCGGCTTTTAATTTTCTGGTGGAGCAACGCAAATGGGATGAAGACCGGCTCAATTACATTCTAATTAAAATCAGCTATATTCTGGCTCAGCTAAAGGGCAAAACCTTCACTCCGGGCGAAGCCCGTTTTTATAAAGCCCTTAACCCCACCCCCCAGGAAGTGGGCATGGTTAAGACGCGCCTTGAGCCTTTGAGCGAACTGCTGCCGCATTTTCCCCGCTGATGTTTCTACAGGGCTGAAAATATGTTGTCCAAAGGTCTGCCCCAATACCTCCGCCTGAAGGCTCAAGACACGCTGTTTTTCAGGGATATCCGAAAATTCTGCATACCGGCGGCTTTAACGCTTGCCGTGGCGCTGGCTCTGTGCGCTTGCGCTTCGGTATCAAAAGAACGCGACGCCGCAAATGCCGACATCGCCAACTATTACCTGCCGGATCTGCCTGAGCTGGCGCCCGCCTCAGAAATCTGGCGACAGGAACCGCCGTTCAAGCAAAAGGAATTGGCCG
>CBDTYX010000363.1:0-1848 GCA_965364745.1 uncultured Desulfovibrionaceae bacterium
GGGCGGTGTGCGTGTCGGCGGCGCTCTTGTGGTTGGTTTGCCTTGCCGCCCCGGCCGAGGCTTTTTGGGGGGATTACGGCCCTGAGCCGCCGCCGGAGATCTTCGGGGTGAGGCTGGGGGATGATATCAGGAATTATGAGGGGATGGAGATGCGTCCAGGACCTTATGACTCGCCTGACTGGAGGGCGTATCAGCGAAAGGCGGAAGAGGGGCTGACTTTTGCGGGCGTGCCGCTCTGGGGAGAAGGCGCGGATTCCAGACCATATTATGCGACATATAAAAATAAAATCGGGAGCATAAAGTTTTCTGTGCGCTCGGAGGATTATGAAGTTGTCGTCCAAAAGCTTAACGCCATGTTTGGGCCGCCACGCGAACGCCGTGAATCGCCTATTGGCGGAAGGATCGAATATATTTGGATGAATTCCGAAGTATATGTCGACTCAGATCGTGATGGGGCCTTTGATGTGCGCTGGTTGCCTATCGAGAAGAAGCTTTATGAAAGCTATGCGACGAAGTGGGACAAGCCGGTAAGCTTTGAAGGCGTGACTTTGGGCAGTGAAGTGGAAAATTATCCCTTTCTTAAAGAAATTTACCGGGAAGGCTCGGATGTGATCCACTACGTAAGTGAAAAGCCGTTGCCGCAGGGCATGGATAACTGTATCTTCAGCACGTATAAGGGCAATATTTATGGGTTTACGCTGCTCTTTAATGATTACACCCCAGGTTGGGGGGGAGTATGGCCATACACGATGGGGTTATTGGGTTTAGAGTGGGATAGAGATAGATTTTTTCATTTTTTCGGCGATGTGCAAGTAGACTGGCTTCGCACCAAAACAGTATATGTTCGGCTTACGCCCATCTATTGGGAGGCTAATCGAGCCAAGATCGCTTACTATCGCAATGTAAAGGCCGATTAATTTCTGCGATTTTTGCAATATTTATAAATTAACAGCGCCGATTTCTGATCTCAGAAATCGGCGCTTTATGTTTTTTTACTATGTCTTATTCATTCTTAGGGCTATAGCCAAGCTTGGCGGCTTCGCTTATGTATAGTTCCTCCATAACTTGTGCGTATGTTTTGTTATAACCGTATTTATGTTGTTCGGCATACGCTGCCTCCACCTTATCCTTATAATCATTCAACCTATCCTCCCCGGTCAGATCAGGATCTCCATCAGTAAGGAAAATCAAGGCCTCCCAGAGGTTGCGACCTTTGATATCCTCACTGCGGTCGGAGCGGAGCATTTCCAGGCCGGCGTTGTAGTAGTCGCCGTTTTCGGCGTGCTTGATGAACTCTTTAAAACCCCTGAAGCCGCGCCCGGAAGCCGGGTCGCCCTTGCCCATGTTGTAGGCCATGCTCACGGCCACGGCCTGACGGTAGTCGCTTAAGAAGTCCGCGCCGGGCATGGCGTTTTTCACAATGGTTTTGGCCCGGTCGGCTCTTGTTTGGAACAGGGCCTGCACCTGGGTGGCGGTGAGGTATTGTATTTTGCCGCTTTTGACCTGATCTGGGCGGATATGGGCGCCGGGCATGGCTTCGAGGTCTTTAAGATCATCCTCATCATACATGCGCAGGCCGGGGCCGATGGTGCGGATGCCTTTGCTGTCCAAATACGGGTAATAGAGCTTGTACTCATAAGCCCCGCCGGCATGGGCGTTTTGGTCGGTTCGCCAGCCGATTTTGATAACGTCGGCGGCGTCGGTTTCGCTTTCCCGGCCCTCGCCCTGCAAGATGAGGTTGCCGAAAGGGGATGCCCGGTCGACGCGCATATCGGCCACGGGACTGCCGCCGCTTTTGATGCGGCCGAACACGCGGGCCTCGTCCCCGGTCAGTTGGGATTCGAAATC
>CBDTYX010000364.1:0-1840 GCA_965364745.1 uncultured Desulfovibrionaceae bacterium
GCAAAATGATGAAAATACTAATCCCATCCCCCAATCAGGGTTAAGGGGGGAGCGGGGGTGCGGGGGCGAGGGGGACTCAAGGGGCCTAGCCCCTTGTGCCCCCCTTGCCCCCGATATTCACGCCATGCTCAAATCGGCCGAGAAGTTGGCGCGGCTGATGCATGGGGTGCGGCATGAGGCCGGGGGGCTGGATTTCGAGTTGCCCGAGCCGGAGGCGCGGGTGAGCGAAGTGGACGGGGAATTGAGTATTGCGGCTGAGGAGCGCAATTTTGCGCATCAGCTCATTGAGATGTTTATGGTGGCGGCCAATGAGGCGGTGGCCGGGCATTTGACCAGGCAGGGGGCGCGGTTGCCTTATCGGGTGCATCCGCCGCCGGACCCGGACAAGCTTGTGGGGCTGTTTGATCTTTTGGCGCGCACGGGACTCCTGCGGGAGAGCGGTTTTGCGGGCCGGGGCGGAGGGCGCGGGGCGGTTTGCCCCGGCGCGGCGGCCTTGCCGGGCATTTTGGACGCGGTGCGGGGCACGGACGCGGAGTATGTGATTTCCCGGCTGGTGCTGCGCAGCCTGATGCAGGCGCGGTACAGCTTGGACAATGAGGGGCACTTCGGCCTGGCCTCGGAGTGCTATTGCCATTTCACCTCGCCCATTCGGCGCTATGCGGACCTTTTGACGCACCGGGCCCTGAAGCGGGCCCTGGGCGTGCCGGGGTTCGGGCCGCTGCCGGAGCGGGCGGCGCTTGAGGACATGCTGGACATCGTCAATGCCGACGAGCGGACGTCCAAGGAGGCCGAGCGCGAGATTTTGCGGCGTTTGACCGTGCTGATTTTGCGTGAGCGGGCGGGCGAGGTCTTTGCCGGGGTGGTGTCCGGGGTGACGGATTTCGGCGTATTTGTGGAACTGGCCGGGGTCATGGCCGAGGGCATGATTCCCTTAACCGCGCTGGCCGATGATTATTATGACTATTTTCCGGAGCGGCAGGAGCTGATGGGCCGGGGCACGCGGCAGCGCTTCTATTTGGGCATGCCCGTGCGCGTGCGCCTGGTGGAGGCCAATTTGCGCCTGCTGGAAATTAACCTGGAGCTTGCGTCCGGGCGTGGCAGCGGGAAAGATGCGACCGGGCGCCGCGGCAAAAAAGAGAGCCGGCGGCGGTAGATCCCCCATAGTCTTGACGTTGCCCGGCGTTGTCTTAACTTTATAAAACAACCAGGAGGCGGTCATGAAGCGAGTTTTGTGTTTGCTGACTTTGGGCGTCTTGGGACTGGCCGGGGCGCAGGCTCTGGCCGAGGAAAGCCATCTTGAGCCCGGTCCGCTTTATGCCGAGCGCTGCGTCCGCTGCCACGGCGACGACGGCGGCAATTCGCCGGGCGACTCCACCCCGTTGCGTGAACAAAGCGCCGGGGTCATCATTGAAAAGCTCAACGGCTACAAGGCCGGCACTTACGGCGGCGAGCGCAAGGCCACCATGGAAGGCGTGGCCGGAAATCTTTCGGAAATGGAAATCGCCGCTTTGGCGGGCCATATCGGCAAGCAGGCCGAGTAGACGACCTAAGCGATTGGGGGAGCGGGAACCTCGTCGCCCGGATCTGTTTGACTTAATATTTAAGCGTCGGCGCGGCGTTCGCGTTATTCCGACGACAGCCTTAGGCTGCAAGATGACGGCAAAAGGCATGGATTCCCTGTCTGCGCAGGGAATGACGACCGCGAGCGCGCATACGGCCTGCGCTTTCTTCGCCTGGCGGCTTAAGGCAAAGCCGAAAAGCGGGGGAGGGCGTATTTTTAGAGCCAAAGACTCAACTCCCCCGGCAATCAGGGTTAAGGAGGGGGAGAGGTCCGGAGAGG
>CBDTYX010000365.1:0-1836 GCA_965364745.1 uncultured Desulfovibrionaceae bacterium
AATTGAACATCAAGTTTGATACTTACGCGGAAAACCGCATCCGCGGCGCCATGCTCGACGAGTTGCGCCGCATGGACTGGTTTCCGCGCAGCTTGCGCCGCCACGTGCGCCAGGTGGATGAAGCGGTTAACCGTCTGGAGGGAGAGCTTGGGCGCACGCCCACGGAAAGTGAGCTTTCAAAAGCCACGGGCCTGGAAACCAAAGAAGTGCGCGAAGCCCTGGAAGCCATGCAAAACCAGCTATGCCTGTCTTTGGACGCCATGCAGGAGGGCCTGGCCATTGCGGATGTGGACGCTTTCGGCAACCAACCTTACCATGACACCGCCCAGGCCGAGCTCGTAGATCGCGTAGCCACGCTTATCGAACAATTGACACCAAGAGAAAAGCTGGTATTGTCCCTGTACTATACAGATGAACTAAATATGCGCGAAGTGGCCGATGTTATGAGCATTACCGAGGGGCGCGTTTCTCAGCTGCACTCACAGGCCCTGGCCAGATTGCGCAAAGAATTCAGGTCCCGACACGGCGAAGTGAGTATAGCTTAAGCGTTATCGCCGCCCGGGGCAATTTGAAAAACAAACTCGGATTTTAACGGATTCAGCGCTGATGCCGCGTGACTCCATCCATAAAAATAAACCTCCAAGGAGCCAGTTAATGCCTTACGATCCTAATATGCGAGTTCTGGTAGTAGACGACTTTGCCACCATGCGCCGGATAGTGAAAAATATTCTGCGCCAGTTGGGTTTCAACAACGTGGTGGAGGCTGACGACGGCACCACGGCCTGGGAAGTTCTGAACAAAGACAAAATAGATTTCATCGTCTCCGACTGGAACATGCCTAAAATGACCGGCATTGACCTTTTGCGCAAGGTACGCGCCAGTGAAGAGTTTGCGGACCTGCCCTTCCTTATGGTTACGGCTGAAGCCCAACAGGAAAATATTATTGAAGCGGTGCAGGCCAAAGTCTCCAACTATATTGTCAAACCCTTCACCGCAGAGACCATGAAACAGAAGATTGACAAAATCTTCCCCTAATACGCGGGTGACGGCGGATGCCGGGGGTCGGCGTCGCCGGCCGCACAGACGGGATGAAAGTTTATTTTGCACGCAACCCGGCAAAGCGATGCGCGGCTGCATTTTATGCGCTGCGGCCTGTAGGTTTGGATTAAGCCATGCTCTTTATCGTGCCGGATGATTCCCCTTTAAATGACGCCGGCCCGGATTCCACCGGCGCCGAAACTTTGCTTGATGCGCCTGTGGATGGCGGGGCGTCTGCGCCAAGCAACGGCAAGGTCGAACTGGACCTTGATGACGCCCCTTTTCTGATGGACGACGAAGAGCCGGAACCGGAGCCGGAAGCGCCGCCGGATGCGGAAAGCGCTCCGGCGGATGCGGAAGCCCTGCCTGAGGGCAAAAAGCGCCTGAACTTCAAAGCCCTGCTCAAAGACAAACGCGTCCTGGCCGGAGCGGGCAGCGCCTTTATTCTTCTGGGGGTAGCGGCTTTTTTTCTGTTCAGCTCACCTGCTGAAGAAACGCCCCCGCCGCCTGAACCTGAACAGCAAGCAACTGAAGAAGCCCCTAAAGAACCGGCTAAGCCAACCGAATATTATATCAGGTGGGAGCCGTTTTGGGTGGAGTTCACCGACAGTGAGGGCAATGTCAGATTTCTGGTTTGCCGCTTTGCGGGCGTAACCACAAACGAAGCCCTTAAAATGGAAGCGGAAACTAAACAGCTGGTGCTGCGCGACACTATCTATTATTATCTGACGCACAAAGATAAGGACTTTCTCGGCAACATGGCCAACGTCGAGGCTCTGAAGCGTGATGTTCTGGCAG
>CBDTYX010000366.1:0-1817 GCA_965364745.1 uncultured Desulfovibrionaceae bacterium
GACGCGGATGGGAGCGCGGCAGTTTGGGATTGAATAACGACGTAATTTAAAATCAAAGTATATCCGGGTAATTTTATGAAAGGTGCGCAAATATTAATGGAATGCCTCAAACGTGAGGGCGTGAGTGTGGTCTTCGGCTATCCCGGAGGCGCGGTGTTGGATATTTACCATGAACTGCCCCGTCATCCTGAAATCAGACATATTCTGGTGCGCCATGAGCAAGGCGCCGTGCACGCCGCGGACGGTTATGCCCGCGCCTCCGGCCAGGTGGGGGTGGCGCTGGTCACTTCCGGACCGGGCGCCACCAACGCGGTGACCGGCATTGCCACGGCCTATTGCGATTCTATCCCCCTGGTGGTGTTTACCGGCCAGGTGGCCCGCGCGCTCATCGGCAATGACGCCTTCCAGGAAGTGGATATTGTGGGCATTACCCGCCCCTGCACCAAGCACAACTATCTGGTTGAACGGGTGGAAGACCTCTCGCGCGTTATCCGCGAAGCTTTTCATATCGCCAGAACCGGCCGGCCGGGCCCGGTGCTCATCGACCTGCCCAAGGATATTGTCCAGGCTCAAACGGAATTTTATTTTCCGGAAAAAGTGTCTTTGCGCAGCTACAACCCCAGCCTGCGCCCCAACACGGGCCAAGTGCGGCGTGCGGCCAAAATGGTTTGCGAAGCCAAGCGTCCGTTGATGATTGTCGGCGGGGGGGTGATCACCGCCGCCGCGCACGAGGAAGCCGCCACACTGGCCCGGGCCTTTAAAATCCCGGTCACCGGCACCCTGCTTGGCCTGGGCGGCTTTCCCGGCCACGATCCCTTATGGCTGGGCATGCTGGGCATGCACGGCACTGTGGCCGCCAACCGCGCCGTAAACGAGGCCGATTTGATCCTGGCTGTGGGCATGCGCTTTGACGACCGGGTCACGGGCAAGATTTCCGCTTTCGCGCCCCAGGCCAAAATCGTGCATATTGATATCGACCCTTCTTCCATCGGCAAAAATGTGTCTGTGGATGTGCCCATTGTCTGCGATTGCAAAGAAGGCCTTAAGGAGTTGCTCGAACAATTGGCTGAAAGTCCGGCCTTTAGGGACAAAGCCTTTACGCCGCTTTCACAGCTTGAAGGCTGGTTGGAAACCGTTGAAGCCTGGCAGAAGGATTTTCCCTTAACTTACGGCTCCGGGCCGGATATCAAGCCGCAGCATGTGGTCAGGCTTATTGATGAAATTACCTGCGGTGATGCGCTTATCTGCACGGAAGTGGGCCAGAACCAGATGTGGGCAGCCCAGTTTTACCACTTCAATAAGCCGCGCACCCTGCTTACCTCCGGCGGGCTCGGCACTATGGGTTATGGCCTGCCTGCGGCCATCGGCGCCAAGGTGGCCCGGCCCGACAGGCTGGTCATCGACATTGCCGGCGACGGCTCCATTCAGATGAATATTCAGGAGCTGGCCACAGCCGTGTTTAACGACATCCCGGTTAAGGTGGTTATTTTGAACAACAGCTTCCTGGGCATGGTTAGGCAGTGGCAGGAGTTGTTTTATGAGCGCAATTACAGCTTTACGCCCATGGAAGGCCAACCGGACTTTGTCATGCTGGCCAAGTCCTTCGGCGCCGACGGTTACCTGGTCAGCCGTCAGGAGGAGCTTGAAGCCACCCTGCGCGAGGCCTTTGCTTCGCCCCGCGCGGCCGTGGTCAACGTGCTGGTGGATAAGGAAGAAAACGTTTTCCCCATTATCCCGGCCAACGGCACCCTGGACGATATGATGTTGACCTGAGGTTTGTGTGAAAACGCCGGAGAGGGGGAACCATAAGGGGCAGT
>CBDTYX010000367.1:0-1814 GCA_965364745.1 uncultured Desulfovibrionaceae bacterium
GGGGGGGGGGGCGGTCAGGCCTGCGCCGCTGCCTGCGCCCAAAGCGGCCGGAGGCGTGATCGGGGTTTTCATGGCTTCCAGATCCAGCCCCAGTTGCGACTGCAACTGCGCCATGGCCGCTTCCAGACGATCAACACGCTGCTTGAGCACGGCCACTTCGGCGGATAAGTCGCCGCCCCGGCCGCCGCCGTCCAGACGATTGTTCAGATCCGACATTTGGTTGCGCAGCACGTTAATATCGTTACGCATGGCTTCCTGATCGCTCCAGGAAGCGGCGGAGCCGCTGGTGTCTATATTATTGATGCGCTGCTCCAGTTGAGCCACGCGAAAATTAATATCATCGCCGGAACCGCTGCCGGAACGGGTGCTCATGCCTCCGCAGCCGGCGGCCAGCACCGGAATAAGGACCAGAAACAAAGCCGCATAAAGTTTCTTGCTCATGGTTGTGCTCTTAAACATTAATGGGTTTGAGGTTTGCGGGATCGTTTCATCCCGAATAATAAATATATTATGCCGCCCAAAATAGGGATAAACACCGCCAGCAGCATCCACAAGATGCGCTCCTGATGCTCGCCGGGAAAAGCGCGCAAAGCCGCGTGGCATATTGCCCATAAATTAAGCAGCGGCGCGAGCGCAAGGCCGATTTGCACATATAAGGGGAGGTTGCGCAAAATTTCAATCAGTTCTGCCATAACAAATCTTATAAGCGGGTGCCAGCCTTATTTTTTGCCGCTGTTTTTGGAGTCGTCCGCATGCTCATGGGATAGTGCGGCAGTGGGGCGGTTTTTCCAGATAATAATTAAAACCAGTCCGGCGCCGGTGCAAATGCCGATATCGGCTACGTTAAAGGCCGGCCAGTGCCACTCGCCGTAATAAAAATCCAAAAAATCCACTACCGCCCTGAAGCGCACCCGGTCAATCAAATTGCCCAAAGCGCCGCCCAAAATGCCGGCCAGACCGAGCGTAAGCAGGCGGCTGGGCGGCGTGCTGCGCATCAGGTAAGCTACCAGGCCGCAACCAATAAGAGTGGCGCCTAAAAACAACCAGAATTGCCAGTCGATGGAGGGGTCATTTAAAAAACCAAAGGCCGCGCCGCGATTGTGCACAAGAATCAGGCTGAAAAAATCCGGGATGACCACTCTGGGCGGCATGCCCGCCAAATGTTTAATGGCCAAAAATTTGGAAGCCTGATCCATAAACAGCCAGATCAAGGCCAAAAAAGCCAGCAAGCGCCAAAAAGGTTTGGGCGTTTTGGCCGGAGCATTTTTTTTTGCCTTAAATCTGTCCGCCTTACGCATAATCTGCTCTACAACGACTTGAGCACTTGCGTGCAGCGCGGGCAAGCATCGGGCCAGGCCTGGTCGCTGCCGAGATTCGTGCTGTAAATCCAACAGCGGGCGCATTTGGCGCCTTCAGCTTTTGTTACGCTCACGGCCGCATCTTCAGTTTCTTCCGAGTGAACCGCATCAGCCGGGGCATCGGCCAGGGGAGCCAGGGATACCGTCGAAACGATGAACAACGCCCGCAAATCCGTACGCAAGCCTTGCAGGGTTTTTAAAAGTTCCGGGCCTGCGTAAATGGTCACGTGGGTATCCAAAGCGTGTCCGATCTCGCCGGATTTACGCAAGGGTTCAATGGCCCGGGTAACTGTGCCGCGCACGATTTGCAGCGCTTCCCAGCCGGCCAGTTCAGCGGCGGGCAGGGTCAGTGTGCGCATTTGGTCCGCCCGCAGGGCAAACACGGTGTTCGCCTCGGGGCGCAGGCCTTCCGGCAGATGCCGGAAAACCTCTTCGGCCATAAATGATAAAATAGGC
>CBDTYX010000368.1:0-1788 GCA_965364745.1 uncultured Desulfovibrionaceae bacterium
TCGCTATTTAATTGTCAAAGAACTTAAAAAACGCCTGTCTCACAGGCGGAAAGATCTATTTACTCTCTCTCGGCGCATCGGTCAAGATCTTTTTTACGGCCTCTTCAAAAAAACTTCAGTCCCGAAAGACCCCGTCTCAAAGACCCCTCGCCGATTCCGGCCAGGCAATCAATCACCAACGCGAGGGGCAAAATACCCCTTGCCGCAAAAATGTCAACACCTATCCCGATTATTTTTTATTTATTTTATAACTACTTAATTTTACTGGATAAAAAAATAAAAAATCCACTGTTTCCAGCTTGCGTCGCGGCTAAATTATGACAGCTTGGCTGCAAAATTGTTAAGCGCTACACTTTCAGGCCGCAAAAAATTTTTGATGACCTTTTCGTTTGGGGTATGCTACTACGCTAAACACTCGATAAATTTTTGAAAGGTGAATTTTCAGGAGAACGGCAGGCATGAAGAAATACAACAGATTAATTGTCGTTGGCGTGATCATTTATGTGCTGGGTCTGGTCGGCTACATAATCGTTTCGTATTACGACAGCAAGAATCAATCTTTGCAGGATGTGGACACCAAGCTCAGCCAGGGCATTGAGGTGACTTTGTCCATTTTTCCGCCTGAGGCCATCGCCAGGGCTCTGTCCGGGGAAATGAGCGATGAGCAGTATGTTTCCCACATTGCGCTTCTGGATAAGGCTACACAAGCGCTTAATTATGAGTACGTCTATATTTTGGTGCGGCATGAGGGCAAGATTGTGTATGTGGCCACCACCCCTTCGGAAGAGGAGCGGGCGGCCGGCGACTTTCCCCGGCCGTTTGACGAGTATGACGCGGCGGAAGGCGATGAGGAGGTTTTCAGCGCCCAGGGGCCGGTGTCCATGGAGTCTGAGGATGAATACGGACAGTTCCGCTCGGTGTTGGCGCCGGCCAAAGCGGGCGACGACACCGTGGTTGTGGGCGTGGACATTGATGTCGCGGATCTGGACGCCATTTATGCGAAAGACTTGATCAGAAGCTGCTCCACAGGCTTGTTCTTTATTCTGATTTCCGCGCCGCTCCTGTTCTTTGTTTACCGTAAAGTCAGAGCCGATCGTCTGGCTCTGGCCCAGGCCGTTGAAAACCAGACCTTGGAAATCAGAGAGCTGAATACCCGGCTTGAGGAAAAAATAGCCGATGCCCAGCGGGAGGCCCAGGCCAGCTCCGAAGCCGCGGCCCAGGCCAGAGCGGCTCAGGAGGAGGCGCTTAAGGCCAGGCGTGACGGCATTTTACACGCCGGCGAACAGGTGGATGAAGCCTTGACGGCCATTGTGCCCATATCACAAGAGCTGCCCGGAATTATTAATGAATCGGCGCGGGGGGCTACAGCCCAGAAGGAGCAGGCGGAGAAAACCGCCGCAGCCATGCGCGAAATGAGCGACGTGGTTAGAAGGGCCGCCGCGCATGCCCGCTCCGTGGCTGAAAACTCCGACCTTTCCCGCAGCAAAGCGGAAGACGGCGCACGGATTGTCAGCGATATGGGCTCCGGCATTCAGACCATGTTCACCGGCATCCACACGCTCAAAGAAAGCATGCACTCCTTGAGCGACCAGGTGGGCGGCATTGATACGGTGATCAATGTGATTAACGATATTGCCGACCAGACCAACCTGCTCGCCCTGAATGCGGCCATAGAAGCCGCCCGGGCCGGGGAAGCCGGCCGGGGCTTTGCGGTGGTGGCTGATGAAGTGCGCAAACTGGCGGAAAAGACCATGCAGTCCACCAAGGAAGTGGGCGATGCGGTGCGCC
>CBDTYX010000369.1:0-1780 GCA_965364745.1 uncultured Desulfovibrionaceae bacterium
GGGGGGCGAGGGGGTCCGGGGGAGCGGGGGGCACAAGGGGCTCGCCCCTTGAGTTCTCCCGCTCCCCCGGAGGCTGCTTTATGCTCCAAACAAAGTCATGGTCACAAATCTGGTCAAAATGCCGCAGATCATGCCCAGGAAGGGGTCGAAGGTGGCAGCGGTGACCACCACGGTTACCGGTCCGCTGTAAAAGTCGGTGTCGGAAACCACGCCGCTGACGTTGTCGGGGATGGCGAGGCAGGCGCCCAAAAGGAACAGGAAGCCCGCGATGGAGGCCATGGGGATGATTTTGGCCAGGCGCGGCAGGAGCCCGATGAGCAGAATGCCGCCCATAACCGCCATCATGATCACGCCGGAAATGGCCGGGTTGGGCGCGGCGGCCGTGCCGGAGATGATGGGTTCAACGGGCGCGCCGCCGAACAGGGCCGAGCCCATGCCCGCGAGACCGGCAATGATGTTGGTGTGGTCCACGTTAACGTCCACGCCGGCCATTTGGCCGTCAATGCCCGAGTAGGCGATGCTGGTGCCCACGCGCAAGGCCAGCAGGGCTAGGGCGCCGCGAATGACGCGGATATCTTTGAGCCAGCGGAAGCCGTCCAGGGGAATGAGCTTCAATTTTTCGCGCTCGGTGGAGGTTTCAATGACCTCAAAGGGCACGAAGCGCGAGGCGATGACCCCGGCCAGCACGGAGATGAACAGGGCGTAGATGAGGTTGTTGTCGTCGCCGGCCAGGCCGAAGAAGGCCAGCAGCGCCGCGGCGATGGACACGCCGCCGACAACTTTGTTGCTCTTGAAGGTATCGATGGCCACAAAGGCGAGGATCACGCCCACGCCGGTCATCATGCCCGAAAGGATGGGCCCTTCAATAAAGGACACGATACGGCCGTAAACGCCCAGCAGTCCGAAGCAGGCCCCCAGGACCCCGGCCAGGAGGATCATGTAGGACATGCGTTTCCAGTCCCGCTCGCCCAGGCGGGAGATGACGGTTAAAGATTCCACCTCAAAGGACACGGGAATGACCGAGCCCAGGGCGAACACCAGCACCGCGCCGATGAGAAAGCCTATGCCCGTGGGCAGGGCCGCGAAGCCCAGAGCCAGAGCCACCAAACCTTCACCGACGGCATCGCCCAAAGTGGCGACCGCGGCGAGAATATCAGCCAAAGCCATAATTGCCTCCTTATATGACTTAAAACTATTTTCGTCGGCGTGAATCGCCCGGACCTGTTTTAACTTTAAACTTCCGGGCGTTGTCACAAAATCCGCAGGCTTCGCAGCGAATTTAGCGCCAACGGGTTATTGGTTATTCATAAATCGTCGGCCTTTCCGTAAAGTCCAAACAGCGCTTTGCTTCGCGCCCATTTCACGCCAACGGGTTATGGGTTATTTAAATCGCCCGGATCTGTTTTAACTTCAAATTTCCGGGTGGCGGCGTGAAGCGAGCACTGCTGTACGGCCTACTTCACGCCTTTTGCCTTTCCCTTAAGCCGCCGGGCGAAGGAAGCGCGAGCCGCATAAGCCCCCGCAGACCGCCATTCCCTGTGTAGACAGGGAATCCATGCCTTTCCGCCTTTTTATCTTCACTGTTTCCCCGCCTTTTCCTTATCTTCGTTCGGTTTACTTGTTTTTCACAAACACGGGCTGGGTCCAGGCCACAGCGCCGTCGGAACATTCCACCCGGGCTCTTACATACAGCTCGTCGCCCTTGAACTCATAGGCGGGAGTCAAAGACTCGTCGACTTTTAAAACCTTGCCGTCCTTGCCGATGAAGAAGGTGCGGTAG
>CBDTYX010000370.1:0-1779 GCA_965364745.1 uncultured Desulfovibrionaceae bacterium
ATGAGCATGACCCCGGCGCCGGCGTCCAAAGCGCGGTCAATGGTGGGCAGGGCGGCCTTGATGCGGTTGTCGTTGGTAATGCGCCCGTCTTTAACAGGCACGTTCAAGTCTTCACGAATGAGAACCCGTTTGCCTTTAAGATCAACATCGGCCATGGTCAACACGTTCATATTCTCACTCCTTGTGTAATTAAAGGTCGCCGCCGGGGAGGGAAAACCACAAGGAGCTGAGCCCCTTGAGGTTTTCCCTCCCCGGCCCCCTCCCTTTCCTTAACCCCGATTGGTGGCGGCAGGGAAAATTTCCGATTCCAATCTGCCAACTATCTGTCTTTACCCTCACCCCGATAAGGGTTCAGGAGGGGTGAAGGTCGGCAGGAGCCAGGAAACTCAAGGGGCGCGCCCTTTGGGGTTCCCCTACTCCAGTTGCCGCTTACTTCAATACCTCTCGCGTCGCGGCCAGGACCGCGGCAACGGTGATTTTAAAATAATCGTACAGCACATTGCCGGGCGCGGATTCGCCAAAGGTGGACATGCCCACCACGCGGCCGTCCAGGCCCACGTATTTGCGCCACCAGTCCACATGGGCGGCTTCAACGGCCACCCGCGCCCGCACGGCGGCGGGCAGCACGCTCTCCTGGTAGGCCTTATCCTGGGCCGCGAAGACTTCGGCGCAGGGCATGGAAATTACCCGCACGCGCCGGCCTTCTTTGGCCAAAATTTCGGCAGCCTCAACGGCCAGATGCGTTTCCGAACCGGTGCCCATAAGGATAGCCTCGGGCGTGCCGGAGCAGTCTTTAAGAATATAAGCTCCGCGTTGGATCAAGGCTAGGGGGGCGTCGCCGTGCGGCAGGGGCGGCATGTTCTGGCGGCTTAAAATCAGGGCCGAAGGCGCGGCACTCTCTTCCACGGCCGAAATCCAGGCCGCGGCGGTTTCCACGGCGTCGGCCGGGCGCCAGACTTTAAGACCGGGAATGAGGCGCAGAGAAGGCACGTGCTCCACAGGCTGGTGGGTAGGGCCGTCTTCGCCCACACCGATGGAGTCGTGAGATAGCAGCCAGATGACCCGCTGCTTCATAAGCGAGGACAGACGGATGGCGTTGCGGGCGTAGTCGGAAAAGACCAGGAAGGTGCCCGCGCAAGGCAGGAAGCCGCCGTGCAGGGCGAGACCGTTCATGATCGCGCCCATGGCGAATTCACGCACGCCGTAATTGATATAGTTGCCGGCAAAGTCGCCGGGCAGAATATCTTTGGAGTTTTTGGCCCGGGCGCCTACTGAACCGGCCAAATCCGCACAGCCGCTGCGCAGCTCCGGCAAGCCCGGGGCCAAGGCGGAAATGGCCTCGCGCGAGGAAATGCGCGTGGCTTCAGCCGGGCGCTCAGCGGCCGCGACCATCAAAGCTTTGGCTTGAGCGGTCCAGTCTGCCGGCAAATCTCCGTTTTGGCGGCGGTTGAATTCCCGGGCAAGCTCGGGATAAATGTTGCTGTACACCGCAAACATATCCTGCCACTTTTTCTCAGCCCGTTTGCCTTTGGCCCTGGCGTTCCAAGCTTTGCGGATGGCGTCGGGAATTTCAAACGGCCCGTCGGACCAGCCGTAAGCGGCCCGCGCCCCGGCGATTTCTTCCGGGCCCAGGGGCGCACCGTGACAAGCGGCTGTTCCGGCCTTTTTGGGCGCGCCGTAGCCGATGGTGGTTTTGCAACAGATCAGGCTGGGCTGGGAAAGATTTTTGCGCGCTTTGGCAATAGCCCGCCTCACGGCGGCGCCATCCTGTCCGTCAAT
>CBDTYX010000371.1:0-1778 GCA_965364745.1 uncultured Desulfovibrionaceae bacterium
ACTGACCGGGGACGAGGCCCGCGTGTTCGGCCGCATCAAAAACGGCGGCAGCTCCCTGCATAAAGCCAATATCGGCTTGATTTCCCCCTTCGGCAACCTCATCGCCCAGGGCGAAGGCCGGGAAAGCACCGAAGACGGCATCGACGTCATCAAACTCGGCCGACATACCACCTTGGATGAGTTCAACGGAAAACCCCAGGACAAAACCTATGAACCCTACTTAGATAAAGCCGGGTTGCTGAATATCGGCCCCGGAGTGCGTTTGTTTGACGGCCCGGACAGCCGTGCGGAGTTAGGCGCCCTGCATCTTAGTTCCGCCCAGGTCAAGGGCGGCAAAACCGCAAACATCAACGGCAGCGATATCGCCTACCTCACCGGCGCCCAAATGGAAAAACTGTTCCAGATGAGAGCCCGCAAGGCTGCGGCCGAAGTAAAGGCGACCCTGCCCTGCGTGGACTTCTTGGGCGATTACCAACAGGCCGTGGCCGTAAGCATGGCCTACAACATGGGCCAGGGCAGCGCGGCTTCCGGGCGCGGCTTCAAGAGTTTCACCAAGTTCATTGAATACACCGAAGACGGCGACTTCTACAACGCCGGCCTGGAAATGCTCCGCTCCAAACGCAGCAGTGACGTCAAAGGCCGCAACCTTTGGGAAGCCCTTATCTTCCTGACCAACGGCGATCCCAATCTGACCGGGGAGGGTAAGTTGAATGATTATAAGGACAAGGTGACGGAAGCGCTCAAAGATAAAAACAATGAAGGCAAGAGTATAGCCCAAGTCCTGGAAGAGTTGTACGTAAGCGAAGCCGCCAGGCTTGGATATAGGCCTAAGGATGAATAACGGATTAACTGCTCCATAGATCCTAACAATTAAAAACCGCCGGTTTCTTATTTCAGAAACCGGCGATTTTGTATTTTAATATTGCAAATAAGGCTTCCTCAATCGGGTTTTACATTTCGGTAATAAGCAAGCTTTGCCCGATTGGCCTCCCAACACGCAGGGGTTAGCCCAACATATATTATATTATTCCTGAGCCAGTTTACTTGTACATCGCCCCAAAAGATGAAAAAATTTTCTCTATCCCAACTTAACCCCAACAATCCCAATGCATAAGGCCATTCTCCACCCAGGCCGGGCGTGTAATTGTTAAAAAACATATTCACTCCATAAATACGGCCTCTGTATGCGCTGAATATGTAGTTATCCATACCCTGCGGCAGTGGTTTTTCACTGACGTAATGGATTACATCCGGACCTTCCCTATAAATCTCTTTTAAAAAAGGGTACTCAGCAACTTTATCGCCCAAAGTCACACCTTCAAATGCCACCGGTTTGTTCCATTTCTCCGCATAGTAACCATAAAAAATTTTTTCAATGGGCAGCCATTGCACATAAAAACTTCCCTTGCGTGAAGATTGGACAAAAACCTCAGAATCCATCCAAACATATCCGGAGTCATCTTCAATGGGACGCCCACGATACCCGGAAGGCGGGCCCAGCATGGCGCTTATCTTTTGCACTGTTCTTTCATAATCATTCGGATGCACATAAAATGAAATATCAAAAATTTTATTCTTATATGTGCAATAATAAGGTCGAAATTTGGGGTCGTCTTGCCGTAGCGGCACACCTTCGAAAGTCAGCCCCTTCTCTTCTTGCCGTTGATAAAGCTTTCTAGCTGGCATTAAAGTATAAGGGCCGGGGAACATGGCCATCCCCTCATAATTCCTGATATCATCCCCCAGCCGCACCCCGAATATCTCCGGCGGCGGCTCAG
>CBDTYX010000372.1:0-1746 GCA_965364745.1 uncultured Desulfovibrionaceae bacterium
CCTGTAGAATTAACTCCGTCTACCACGACTTTAAATTTTGCCTTTTTAACCAATGAAGTACCCAGGTTTAACGGACGGAAGGTCGCGGTTATCGGGGCCGGACCATCCGGGCTTACCGTAACCGGGTATCTGGCTTCCTTGGGTTACAAGGTCGAGGTTTACGATAAACTGCCCAATCCCGGCGGCATGATGCGTTTCAGCATTCCGGCCGATGTCATTCCGGCCGATCACATTCAGCGCGGCATTACTATTTTGGAACGCAAATTCGGCGTGATTTTTCACCTGCGCACCAAAGTGTGCAGCAACACCATGCTGCACGAAGAAGAAGGCGATCACTTCATTTATGATATGGTCGTGCTCTCCGACCTCATGCGGGAATACGACGCTGTGGTGCTGTGCACCGGCTCCTGGCGTTCCAAAAAATTGAATGTTCCCGGCGAGGACTTGTCCGGCGTGTATGCCAGTCTGGAGTTTCTTTTTCCCATCCGGGCCAGGCAATATGCCTCCAACAATATTACCTTGGCCAACGTCAAAGATAAGGCGGTGGCCATTGTCGGCGCCGGGCATTCGGCGGTGGATGTGGCCTCCAGCGCTCTTTTCCTGGGCGCGGCCAAGGTAATGATGGTTTACCGCCGTACCGTGGCGGAAGCCCCGTGTGGCTTATATGAAGTTAATCGCCTGCAGGATTTGGGGGTGGAGTGGGTTGAGCGCCGCGCTTTGCGCGAAGTGCTTGGCGAGGCTCATGTAGAAGGGCTGCTTTTAGAAAACCTGAACAGCAAAACCACGGAAACCTTGCCCGTCGACATTTTAATCAGCGCCATCGGCGAAGAGCCCACGCCGCCGTTTCAGCAAGAATTGGGGCTGGATAACGTGCGCAAGGGCGATGTGCGCTGGCTGCACATGACCAACTTGGAAAATGTATTTGTGGCTGGAGATGTGCTTACCGGGCCGACCAAAATCGGCAAAGCCATTTACAGCGCGCTGCGCACGGCCAAGTCCCTGCATCATTGGCTGGAGCTTAAAACCGCTGACCGCGCGGCGGAATACAACTATGACGCGGATAAAATGCCGTTGGACAAAAACGCGCCGGCAATGCCCCAGGCGTAACGGACAGCAATAATGAGCGATTTTAAGGACAAAGTCCTGTTTGTGGATTACAGCAAGTGTATAGGCTGTGAAACCTGCGAGGCGGTATGCCGCTTTTTATACAACACGCCCCGTATTGTGCTTTTACGTACCGCGCGAGGGGTGATGGCCCCGCTTTACTGCAAGCACTGTAACGATGCGCCTTGCATGAAGGCCTGCCGCTACGGCGCGCTGACCCGCGATGCGGACGGCGCCGTGATCCTGGAAAGCATGCATTGCCGGGGCTGCGACACGCTGAATTGCCTGATTGCCTGTCCCTATGCCGCGTTTTTTGCCACTTCCAAGGGCGTGGCCGTGGAAAAGTGCGATTTTTGCAAAGAACGCCGCAAGAAAGGTATGGGACCGGCTTGTGCGGAAATGTGCCCTTGCGCGGCGGTAAAGGTTGTGGATCGCGCGGAAGTGGACAAGTTGAACACCCCGGAAGCCCAAAAAGCTTACGAACAAATTATGGAATGTGTGCGCCCGCCTGTGGCTCGCCTGAAGGAAAAGGCCACAGAGGGGAATGCTCCGAAAGAAGAGCCGAAAGAGTAACGCGGGCGTTGGATAAAATAATGAAAAGGGCGCGCTTCCCGGCCGAAAATGATTCTCGGCCGGGAAGCG
>CBDTYX010000373.1:0-1744 GCA_965364745.1 uncultured Desulfovibrionaceae bacterium
GAGCGGGTCGGGCCGGTGGAATATTCCTATTACCAAGGAGATGTGACCATCATGTTGAAAGATATGTTGCAGCCGGAAAACATCCGGTTGGGAGTAGACGCCCGAGGCTGGGAGGAAGCTGTCCGCCTGTGCGGAAATATCCTGGTGGAAAGGGGCTATGTGGAGCCGCGTTTTGTGGAGGCTATGGTCAAGCTGGTGCAGGAAAACGGGCCGTATATCGTTATCGCGCCGGGGCTCGCCTTTCCGCACGCCCGACCGCAGGACGGGGCCAAAGTGGCCGGGTTGAGCCTCATTCGCCTGCTTGAGCCTGTGGAGTTCGGCAATGAGGATAATGATCCGGTGCGTCTGGTCATAGCCCTGTCGGCCACGGACAATTCCTCGCATATTGATGCCCTGGCCGAGTTGTTTGAAGTCATTGCCGAGGCGGAAAACCGCGAAGCATTGCTGCGCGCCGCAACGCCCGAGGACATCATGGCGGTTTTCGCCAGGGCGCGACCCCGGAAAAAAACGGAAAAAAAGTGCAGAACATAAAAGGAGCATCAGCATGAAAAGATTGAAAATAGTGACTGTGTGCGGTTGCGGGCTGGGCAGCAGCCTTATCGCCAAAATGGCCATTGACGAAATTTTGCTTGAGGCAGGCATGGAGGCCAGCATCGATACGGCCGACGGCACATCCGCCCTGGGGCAGAAGTGCGATTTTTACGTGACCACCAAGCAGTTTGTCGATTTGCTGGAAAACTGCGGCCGCCCGGTGGTGGCGGTCAGCAATTTTGTGAACAAGGATGAATTGCGGACCAAACTGCTGGAAACCATAGCGCAGTTGCCCCAATAGCGCCTGCAAGGCGGGGCGGCCCTAAATGGAGGATTGGGAATGGAAATCATCAATTTTTTGATCAATGATATTTTTACGGAAGCGTCAATTTTTCTGGGGCTCATAGCTCTGGTGGGCCTTTTGTTGCAAAAGCGCGGCTTTGTTTCAGTGCTTGAAGGCACGGTTAAAACCGTCATCGGCATAATTATTCTGAACGCGGGCATCGGCCTTTTCTTGGGCGCGCTGATTCCGCTGACCCAAAAGGTAAACAGCGCCTTCGGGGTACAGGCCATTATGCCCGACTGCTTCGGTCCCTTCGGCGTGGTTGTGCAGGTCCTGGCCCAACAGGTGTCCACCACCTTTGTGTTGGCCTTTATCATCCACATTGTTTTGGTGCGGCTCACGCCGTTTAAAGGCATGAAAAACGTGTTCCTCACCGGTCACATCATGCTGTTCCAATCGGCCTGGTTCGTTATGGGCATCAAGGCCACGCTGGGCCTCGCGGGCGCGCCGCTGATTGTGGCCTCGGCTTTATGCACCGGCCTGCTGTGGACTCTTTTGCCGGCCATGGCTCGTCCGTTTACCAGGGAATTGACCAGCGATCAGTTCACCTTGGGGCACCTCAACACCCTGGGCGTGATCATTCCGGCCTGGATAGGCAGCAAGATCAAAAATTCCAAAAAGTGCGAAGACCTGCAACTGCCCGGCTTCCTGTCGGCCTTCAGCGATTATATCCTGCTGCTGGCCTTCCTGATGCCGCTCATTTACATCATTATGGGCCTGTTTGTGGGCCAGGAAGGCGTACAGGAGATTGCCGGCAATAAAAACTGGATCGTCTGGCTGATTCTGTCCGGTTTTGCCTTTTCAGCCGGCATCGCCGTGGTGCTCTTCGGGGTGCGCATGTTCCTGTCGGCCATGATCCCGGCCTTCAAG
>CBDTYX010000374.1:0-1722 GCA_965364745.1 uncultured Desulfovibrionaceae bacterium
AATGCGTTTTGTCTCCGCCGCGCCTGCCGCGCTGCCGGAGGATGAGCGCATTTTGGGGCCGGAAGCGGTGGCCCTTGGCTGGCGTTTGGGGTGCAAGCATAAACCCGTGCCCGGCGATCAGGTGGTTGTTCCGGAGAGCGTGGAGGCGGCGCCTTTGACTGCTGTAAGGAGCGCATCCTCCGACAAGTCTCCAGAAACGCTGTTTCTGGCTGTGGATCTGGGCACAACCAGCCTCGCCTGGTCCGCTCTGGAAGAATCTATCGGGGACAATGCGCCTTTAAGCATTGTCCGGCAAGGGCAGGAACTTAACCCGCAGATCGGGGCGGGCAGCGATGTGCTTTCCCGATTATCCTCAGCTATGGCCCCCGGCGGAGAGAAGCGCCTGCAAAATGTTACATTGGCCGTCCTGCGCCGTATTGTGGCGGAGCTTCCCGCGCCGGTGAGCCGGATATGCCTGGCCGCCAACACAGCAATGACCGCGCTCACACGGGGCGCTTCCGTGCTGGGCCTTACCTCTGCGCCTTATGCGCTGGAGTTTCGCGGCAATTGCGAGGAATCGCTGCCTGATTTGCCGCCGATTTATTTTCCGCCGCAAATATCCGCTTTTATAGGCGGGGATATCAGCGCGGGACTGGCTTTTATTTTGACGCAAAAGCCGAAGTTTCCTTTTTTATTCGCCGACCTCGGCACCAACGGCGAGTTCGTGCTGGTCTTGTCCGCCGCGCGGTCCATGGCGGTAAGCGTGCCGTTGGGGCCCGCTTTGGAGGGCATCGGCCTTTCTTGCGGCGCCTTGGCCGGGGTAGGGGGTAGAGCACGGGTAATTACCGGGTTTGAATTGACCCCGCAAGGGCTGCGCGCACGCACTGTTGCTGACGAGGTTGCATCCGCGCCGTCTTCCGGCGATGGCGAAAATCCGCCTGTCTATGATGGCATCAGCGGCACGGGTTATCTTTCTTTGGCGCATATTTTGCGCAAGCTCAATTTGGTGCGCGAGGACGGCCGGTTCAATTCTTCCGGCGCTTCCGAGTCGGAACTTTCGCCGCTGGCCGGACGTTTGGCGAAGCAACTGCGTGTCGAAGGCAGGCAGGCTGCGCTCGCTTTGCCTGGCGGCTTAAGTCTTAACGGCACGGATCTTGAAGAATTGCTCAAGGTTAAAGCCGCGTTCAGCGTGGCCGTACACTGTCTGCTCAGCGCGGCGGAGCTTACGCCTGCCAGGGTGCAAAATTGTTATCTGGCGGGCGCTTTGGGTAAATATGTACAGGTGGACGATCTTTTCGGCCTGGGTTTTTTGCCGGAGGCGCTCAAGCCGAATAGAGTAAATGTAGTGGGCAATGCCGCTTTAGCCGGCGCTGAATTTCTGCTCGGCAATGAGCAAGCCCGCGAGGCTGCTGTGCAGTGGGCCGCCGGGGCCAAAACGCTCAACTTGACTGCGGATAAAACTTTTATGCGCCTTTACCTCAATCATATGCGCTTTTGCTTTCCCCCTCCTGATCATGTCTAGGCCGGTCAAACGTTTTTCTCCTCGGACGCTTGCGCCGGAAACCGAGTCCGAATCCGCCGGGCGAGCCGTGCCGCGTGCCCGAGCGCCCGTGCCCGCACCGGTCTTTTCTCGGCCCGACCCTGCTGAAGCGGCCTTGTTGGAGCAACTGCCTGGTCTTCTGAGTAAAGTTTTTCCTGTGTCCGGCGTGGACAAGCGTCACCTGCCCCAGAATGTGGCCGCAC
>CBDTYX010000375.1:0-1716 GCA_965364745.1 uncultured Desulfovibrionaceae bacterium
CTCAGCCCCTTGAGGTTCCCCTCCTCCGGACCTCCTCCCCTCCTTAACCCCGATTGGTCATGACAGGAATGGGGGGAAAATACTGAAGCTATATAAACATAGAGACGTTTCCTTTTAAGCCGAACGAAGCCAAACGTAGTGAAAAAATCGCGAACCGCAACATCTGCCCCGTGCACCGTAATTCCCTGTGCAAGCGGCGGAACCTGAAATTAGAATGGAAAGCGCTCCAAAACATAATGCCCGACAGGGCTTTTTTTCCGGCATGAAAATGGCCCTGCCCATTGTTACGGGCTATGTGCCTGTGAGCTTCGCCTTTGGCGTGCTGGCCGTAAATGTGGGCATGAGTCCGCTGGACGCCCTGCTCATGGGCCTGCTTTACTTCGCCGGTTCCGGTCAGCTCATGACCGTGGCCATGCTCGCGGCCGGCACGGCTTATTTGCCCATCATTCTCTCTACCGCCGTGGTTAACTTGCGCCACGTGCTCATGTCAGCGGCCATGGTGCCGCCCCTCAAGCATTGGCCCGCCTGGCGCAAACTCATTTTCGCCTACGAGCTTACCGACGAAACCTTTGCCCTGCATGCCGGGCGCTTTTCCAAAATGGAACGCGATGCAGCGGAAAAAGGACAGACCGCCGACGTGCCCGCGGAAGCCGCCACGCCCTACAGTGTGGCCCAGACCTTCGGCATCAATATTACCTCACACGTTTCCTGGATCAGCGGCGGCTTTTTGGGCGCTCTTTTCGGCGATCGCCTGGGCGACGTTTCCGCTTTGGGGCTTGATTACGCCCTGCCGGCCATGTTTGTGGCCCTCATTGCCCCGCGCCTTCTGGATAGGCCGCAACTGCTGGTGGCCCTGGCCGGGGGCGCATTCTCCGTAATTTTTGTGCTTTTAGGCGAAGACCAGTGGAACATCATGCTCGGCGCGCTGATTGCCGCCACCATCGGGGCGCTCCTGCCCGGCGGCCGGAAGCCGGAAAAAAATGATGACGATGGCGGCCAAAAACGGGAGGAAAGCCGTGCTTAATCCCGATATCCTGCTCTTAAGCCTGGGGCTCGCCTTGAGCATTTACTTGGAGCGGGCTCTGCCTCTGTGGCTGCTTTCCGGCAAACCCTTGCCGCGTGTGGTTATTCGCTGGCTGCACTTTGTGCCCGCCGCAGTGCTGGCCGCCTTGCTTCTGCCCGAACTTCTGCTGGTAAAAAACGCGGAAGGCGTCAAAGCACTTAACTTCACCCTGGAAAACGCCTTTTTATGGGCCTCGGTTCCGGCCTTTATCATGGCCTTCAAGGGCAGCTTTTTCGGCACTGTGGCTGTGGGCATGGTTGCGGTGGCGGCCATCCGCTATTTTGGAGGTTGATTTTCCTTGGACTTCATCGGCTTTAACGAACTGGTCTGGTTCGGCTTCGCCATATTCGACCTTACGGCGGTGGTGCTGCTTTTTCGCTATTTCGGCCGGGTGGGACTTATCGCGCTTATGGTCTTCAGCCTGGTTTTATGCAACATCCAGGTTCTTAAAGTGGTGGAGCTGTTCGGCATCACCACCACCTTGGGCAATATCTTGTATTCAGGCATCTTTCTGGCCACAGACATTTTAAGCGAATGCTACGGCAAAAAAGAAGCCCGCCAGGCCGTGCGCATCTCGTTCGTTTTTCTGATTCTGGCCACCATCTATATGCAGGTGGCCCTTGTTTACATTCCTGCGCCGGAAGACTTTGCCC
>CBDTYX010000376.1:0-1677 GCA_965364745.1 uncultured Desulfovibrionaceae bacterium
TTACCGAGCGCGGCTATCTTTCCCAACCGCACTCCTCGGCCGGGCGCGTGCCCACGGCCAAAGCCTTTAAGCTCTATGTGGACGCCATTTTAAAGGCCTTGCCCCCGCCGGTGCAGGCGCAGGCCCATATGACCGACGCTCTGTCCCAAAATATGGAAGACCTGGAAATTACCTCCATCTTGCGCCGGGCCAGCGACCTTTTGGCCGGGCATTGCCGCCAGGTCAGCATGGTGCTCGCGCCCGAGCGCATGGACAGGCGCTGGCAGCGCATCGATTTTGTGCCCGCCGCCCGCCATCTGGTGCTGGCCGTATTGGTTTTGGAGGGGTCTTTGGTCGAGACCAGGCTGGTGCCCACCGATAACGCCTTTGACTCCGATGAGCTGGTCAAGTTCAGCAATTACCTGAACACCCACTTCCAGGGCCTGCCCCTGTCCAAAGCCCGCGAGGGCATTATGCAGGAGCTTATGGGCGCAGGCGACCGCCTGGAGCGCATGTGCATTCAGGCCCTGGGTCTCGCCCGCTCAGCCGTGGACATGCTCGCGTCCGAGCGCCAGCTCTTTGTCAACGGCGCCCTGAATATTTTGGATAAAGCGGAGTTTGCCGACGTGGGCCAGATCAGAAACATGTTTTCCCTGTTGGAAGAACGCTCCCGCCTGCTCTCGCTTCTGGACGGCACGCTCCTTAGCGGCGACGTCAAAGTCACCTTCCACCAGGAAGAAACCGAAGACGGCCCCATGGACTACAGCCTGGTCAGCGCCTCATACGGCGATGAAGGCCCGCGCGGCGCGGTGAGCATCATCGGGCCGCACCGCATGAACTACGCCCAGGTGGTCGGCATGGTGGACTATATCTCCAAAACCCTCACCCGCATTTTAAAAAACCGCCTTAACGCGGAATAAAACCGGATAAAATACTCGCGCGGGGCCGCAAGGCCCGTTGCCGAAATATGAGCGCCAAGGACAAGCAAAAACATGAAGCACGACTTAAAAGGGTATCATAAATACCATCAACAGCAGGCTCAGCCGGAAAACGGCCCGGCTGCAGCCGCCGCGGAAACCGCCCCTAATCCGCAAGGTTCCGCCGAAGAGAAAGATTATATCTACGAACCCGGCCAGGAACCCGGCGCAACGCAGGCGCCGGGCGATCTGACCTGCGAGGCCGGCGATCCGGGCGACACCCTCCTGGAGTTTGAGCAAATCTGCAAGCGCTGCCGGGAGTTGGAAGAACAACACCTGCGCACCCTGGCCGAGATGGATAACTTTAAAAAACGCCTCACCCGCGAAAAAGAAGAGCAGGCCCGCTACGCCGCCGAAGCCGTGCTGGCCGATATCCTGCCCGCCCTGGACAACTTCGATCTAGCCTTAAGCTACGCTCGGGGCAACGAAGCCTGCGCCGATCTGGTGACCGGCCTGGATCTCGCCCAAAAAAGCCTTCTGGAAACCTTGGCCCGCCACGGCCTGACCACTGTAGGCGAAGCCGGCGAAGCCTTTGACCCGGAAATTCACGAGGCCCTTACCCAGGAGCCCAACCCCGATATTCCGGCCGGGCATGTGTCCCAACTCTTCCAAAAAGGCTACCGTCTCAAGGGGCGTCTGCTCAGGCCCGCGAAAGTCATCGTCAGCGTCGGCTAGGCCGAAGCGACGACATACGGGGAAGGGAGAGAAAAACCTTTTAAGG
>CBDTYX010000377.1:0-1665 GCA_965364745.1 uncultured Desulfovibrionaceae bacterium
GGGCTTGATGCCGCCGCCGGACACTTCGCCGTAAGTCTTGGTGGAGTGGGTGCCGGCGCGCTTGGCCGCGCGCTGGGCGCGAACCACAAGGTTGAGAATCTCAGGCCGCACCTCGACCTCGAACACCTCGGGCGCCAGGGTGATTTCCCCGGCCTCCCCTTTGTTCTGATCGTAAATTTTTACCACAGCCATGTGTTTATCTCCCTACTGCTTGCGCACCATGACCAAAGAATTCCGGGCGCCGGGCACCGGTCCTTTGACCAGAATCACGTTATCGTCGGGCCGCACTTCCAGGACCAGGAGGTTTTCCTTGGTAACCCTTTCCGCGCCCAAATGCCCGGCCATCTTCTTATTCTTGAACACGCGGCCGGGGAAAGTATGCATCCCGATGGAGCCGCCGCTGCGGTGCGTTTTTTCAGTACCGTGCGTGTTGCTGGCCCCGGCGAAATTCCAGCGTTTCATCACGCCGGCGTAGCCTTTACCGATGCTCTGGCCGATAACCTTGACCACTTCGCCCACATTAAAAATGGACACGGTCACATCGTCGCCCACGTTCATCTCAACGGGCGTATCCAGACGAATTTCACGCAAGGTTTTGTAAAAACCGCGTCCGGCCTTGTTCAGGTGCCCTTTTTCGGGCTTAGTCAGGCGCTGTTCCTTGGCGGCGTCAAAAGCCAGCTGCAAGGCGTTGTAGCCGTCTTTGGCCTCATCCTTAACTTGTATAATGGGACAAGGACCGGCCTGGATGACCGTGCAGGCGATGGCGGTGCCGTCGCTGGCAAATATGCGGGTCATGCCCAGTTTGCGGCCCAGGATTCCAATCTTAGCAGACATGATCCTTATCTCCCTAGAGTTTGATCTCAACGTCCACGCCCGCGGGCAGACTTAGCTTGCCGAGGGCGTCCACGGTCTGTTGCGTGGGTTCCAAAATGTCCATAAGGCGCTTATGGATGCGCAGCTCAAACTGCTCACGGGACTTTTTATCCACATGCACGCTTCGGTTAACCGTGAACTTATGGATGTTGGTGGGCAGAGGAATGGGACCCGCTACCCCGGCGCCGGTGTTGCGCGCCGTATCCACAATTTCCGCGACAGCCTTGTCGAGGATGCGGTAATCGTAAGCTTTAAGCTTAATTCTGATACGATCACTGCTAACTATCATCATTGTGTCTTTTCTCCATTCGCTGGAAACTCTACCTTTGCCTAGCGCCGCCTTCGTCCCCTCATCGGGCGTTATGCGGGCTTCCTCACATTTTCGGCTGCGGTCACTGACAGGGCCGGCCTTGGCATGCCGCGCCCCTTAAGTAAAAACTCGCAGTGACTAACGGGACTTTGCCTTTTGCCGCCTCTTGGCGGAAAAAGATGTTTTCTTGCGCAGGCCCGGCCTGCACCGGACAAAGGGCCAAAAAAAGCCAGACCGGCTTTTTCGGACCCACTCCTTGCAAGAAGATCGTCCTCGTTGTGCGCCAGCCTGGCACCGGCCGCCTCATGGCGCAAACCGGTCAGGTGGTCCGCAGGCATCACAATCCGGACCTTTTAAGTCCGGGCATGTTCACTACCTTACAGCCTGATAATCTCAAGCTGGAACGGCGCGACATTTTAAGGCATGCGTGACGCCTGCAAATGTCAAACACGGGGCCTTTTGCCGAAAAAGCGCCGTGTGCG
>CBDTYX010000378.1:0-1583 GCA_965364745.1 uncultured Desulfovibrionaceae bacterium
CCAAGGAGCATTAAACCGGCCAGAAGAGCCGCTGCTATTACATAAAAAGATTTACGCATAAAAATCCTCCATTGTTCTGTCTTGGGCCATGATTTGTTCCAAGCGGTACGGTCATGGACTGCGCCATTTAACAGTGTTTGTGCGCTTCGCGCAAGGCCTTTTTACAAAAATTTGCAATCGGCATTTGCACAGGCAGAGGCAAACGGCCGGAAACGCAGATGACGGCGTTTCCGGCCTGATAATTAATAATGTTTTTGGCTGAACACCAGATCATTGTCCGCCACATCAATTTGTACCCGCGCTCCGTCCGGCAGTTCGCCAGAGACCAGCTTGCGGGCCAATGGGGTTTCCAGATGCTGCTGTAAATAGCGACGTAAAGGGCGCGCTCCATAGCTGGGGTCATAAGCGGCTTCAGCAATGAAGTCCTGCGCCTCTTCGCTTAAAGATACAGTTATCTTGCGCTCGTCCAGCCGTTTTTGCAACTGGGACATCAGTAGAGCCACAATGCCTTTGATCTGATTCAATTGCAGGGGAGTGAACATGACAATTTCGTCCACCCGGTTGAGGAATTCCGGCCGGAAGTGGCGGCGCAGCTCATTCATGACGTTTTCGCGCACTGTTTCCGAAATGGTTCCTTCCGCGCTGATGCCTTCCAGCAGCAGGGGCGAGGCCAGGTTGGAAGTCATGATGATAATCGTGTTACGAAAATCCACGGTGTGCCCCTGACTGTCGGTTAGGCGGCCGTCATCCAGGATTTGCAGCAGCATGTTGAATACATCCGGGTGGGCTTTCTCCACTTCATCAAAAAGGATGACGGAGTAAGGCTTGCGGCGCACGGCTTCGGTAAGCTGGCCGCCTTCCTCGTAGCCCACATAGCCGGGCGGCGCGCCGATGAGCCTGGCCACGGCGTGTTTTTCCATATACTCGCTCATATCCAGGCGAATCATATTGTCTTCGGTGTCAAACAGGGATTCGGCCAGGGCTTTGCCCAATTCGGTTTTACCCACCCCGGTGGGCCCCAGGAAAATGAAAGAGCCGATGGGGCGCTTGGGGTCGGACAGGCCGGCCCGCGCTCGCAGCACGGCTTCAGCCACGGCTTCCACAGCCTCATTTTGGCCGATGACCCGGTTATGCAGAAGCTCGGGCAGGCGCAACAGCTTTTCCCGCTCGGTTTCCATAAGTCGGGACACCGGAATGCCGGTCCAGCGCGAGACGATTTCGGCCACATCATCCGGGCCGACTTCCTCTTTAAGCAGACGGCGGCCCACCAGGCTGCTGTCCGAAGGTTTTTCCGCTTCAGCCAGCTTTTTTTCCAGATCCATAAGCCGGGAATACTTAAGCTCCGCGGCCCGGTTCAGGTCATAGTTGCGTTCGGCCTCTTCAATTTCGCGACGGGTCTGCTCAATATCTTCTTTAATCTGCCGAGCGCCTTCAATGGAACCTTTTTCCAGCTCCCATTGGGCTTGCAGGCCGGCCTGTTCGGTTTTCAAGTCGTTGATTTCGTCTTCCAGTATCTCCAGGCGCTCGCGCGAGGCGGCATCCACTTCACGACGCAAAGCTTCGCGTTCGATTTCTAATTGCAT
>CBDTYX010000379.1:0-1559 GCA_965364745.1 uncultured Desulfovibrionaceae bacterium
TTTGCTGCCTTACGTGTAAGGCTTCAAAGGCGCGCAAAAACCCCGCTGGCCGATCTCTCGCCTCGTGGGGCAAATTTAAAATGGAGGATTAATCCATGCGTGTGAAGAGAGGTATGGCCGCCCACAGGCGCCATAAGAGATATTTGGAAGCCGCCACGGGCTTCAGGGCCGGAAGGCATAAGTTGTATCGTACCGCTCGTGAGGCGGTGGAAAGAGCCGGTTGTTACGCTTACCGCGACCGTAAGGTCCGCAAGCGCGAGTTCCGCAAGCTCTGGATTCAGCGCGTCAACGCCGGAGCCAGGCAGCACGGGTTGTCTTACAGCCGGTTCATCAATGGCCTCAAGTTGGCCGGTATTGCCTTGGACCGTAGGGTCTTGGCCGATCTTGCCGTGCGGCAGAAGGAAGACTTCGCCAAAATCGTTGAGATCGCCAAATCCAAACTTAATTAACAACCTGGCGAGGTTCCCATGAACCTGCTCCAAGAGCTGGAAAGCCTGGCGCCGGACCTTGAAAAAGGCCTGGCCCAGGCTTGTTCGTTGCCTGAACTGGAAGAATTGCGCGTGGTCTTTTTAGGCCGCAAGGGTAAGCTGGCGGGCATTATGTCCCGCTTGCCATCGCTGCCGCCTGAAGAAAAACCTGCTTTCGGCAAAGCGGCCAATGAGGTTAAAGATAAGCTCACGGCCCTGTTTGAGGCGCGCAAAGACGCGTTGGAAGGCGCGGCCCGGGCGGAAGTCTTGGCCGGGTTCGACCCCTCTTTGCCCGGGCGCCTGCCCTGGCAGGGCAGCGCGCACCCCGTAAACCGGGTCATGAACGAGATCTGCACCCTGTTTGCCGACCTCGGCTATGAAGTGGTCATCGGTCCGGAAGTGGAAAACGATTACTATAACTTCGAAGCCCTGAATCTGCCCGCCGACCACCCGGCCCGCGACATGCAGGACACCCTGTTCATCAATGAGCGCATCGTCCTGCGCACCCACACCTCGCCCATGCAGGTGCGGACCATGAAAAAGCGGCGTCCGCCCGTGGCCGTCATCGCGCCGGGCAAAGTTTACCGCCGCGATTCTGACATTACCCACACGCCCATGTTCCACCAGGTCGAAGGCCTCTTGGTGGATAAAAAAGTGAGCATGGCCGATTTGCGCGGCACGCTCACCGCCTTTGTGCAGGGCCTGTTCGGCGGAGAAACAGCAGTCCGTTTCCGGCCAAGCTTCTTTCCCTTTACCGAGCCCAGCGCGGAAGTGGATATTTCCTGCGTGATATGCGGGGGCAAAGGCGCCAAAGCCGGCGAGACCTGCCGCATTTGCAAAGGCACGGGCTGGCTGGAGGTTTTGGGCTGCGGCATGGTTGACCCGGCCGTGTTCGAAGCCGTGGGCTACGACTGGGAAGAAGTGTCCGGTTTCGCCTTCGGCATGGGCGTTGAGCGTATTGCCATGCTTAAATACGGCATCACCGACCTGCGCATGTTCTTTGAAAACGACGTGCGCTTTTTGGGACAGTTTATATAGCGAGGCATCCGGGGAAGGGGAACCTCAAGGGGATTATCCCCTTGAGGTTCCCCA
>CBDTYX010000380.1:0-1558 GCA_965364745.1 uncultured Desulfovibrionaceae bacterium
TGCTTTAAATGAAAAATCGCTGTAGACTATTTCAAGAGTAAAATGCTCTAAAAGAGCGCTGACAAAAAGCGCCGACGCCTTTTATTATCCGAAACACTCAATCTGCATCATTCTTCCGGCCGGACGATAACGGTGCAGGTCATGCCCATGGCCAGATTTTCCGGAGCAGGTCCGACTATGGAAATGCGCACGGGGATGCGCTGGGCCAGGCGCACCCAATTATAAGTAGGCGTGGAATTGACCAGCAGCTCGCTGCCGGTAGGATTATCACGCTCGCCTATGCCCTTGGCTATGCCCTCCACCCTGCCGCTAAAAACGGCTGTTCCAGCCGCCAGCTCAATGAAAACAGCATCGCCGGGGTGAATATCCGGCAGCTTTGTTTCTTCAAAATACCCGCAAATCCAAAAAGAATCGGCGTCAATAACCGCCATGAGCGGCACGCCCGTGTTGGCGTAATCCCCGGGAAACACATGCAAATTCGTCACATAGCCGTCCACCGGGGAATGAATTTCCGTGCGCTCGAGGTTAAGGCGGGCCAGATCCCGCTCTATTTCCATTTTGTGCAGTTGAGCTTGCGCTACCTGCGCCGCGGCGGACGCTTGCTCATGTCCTTCCTTGGAGACCACGTCTTCCCCCACCCCGGCGCGATAGCCGCGCGAGGCGATCTCATGGCTTTAATCGCGAGGCGCAGGGCCTCAGCCGTTTCCGAGGCCTCAGCCTCAAGGGCTTTGAGCCGCGCCGCCTGGGAAGCGATGGCTGAAAATGCGTTTAAAATAGTTTGGTTATAGCTTTCCACCGCTTCATCATATTCGCCGGTCCGGGCTTCAAGGTTCCCGAGCAGCCGGCCGCCCTCAAACAAGGGCAGGGTCACGGCAGGCCCCACATATGAATTTTGCGCGCTGGCGGTAAGAAAGTGTTCCAGGCCTATGCTCACATAACCGACGGCCGCCAAGAGATTAATGTTGGGGTAAAAATCGGCTTTGGCGGATTTAATGCCCTGAGCCGCAGCCTCCACCCGCCATAACCGCGCGACCACATCCGGTCTGTGTCCGGCCAATTCCGCCGGAATATCCGGAGGCAGGAGCGACGCCGGCGCAAAAGTCAACGCCGGAGACGAGATGCTTTCCGCCGCGCCCGGCCCCTGCCCGGTCAGGGCGGCCAGTTGGTATTTAATTACGGCGATTGCGCCGCTGATCTCGGCTATGCGGGACCGCGCGGCCGGAATAGGGGTTTCCGCCTGACGCACAGCCAACTCCGTGCCCATGCCTGCTTCCAGCAGCTTGCGTGTGATATCAAGCGCACCCTGTCTCTGGGCCAGGGTCTTTTGCGCAATATCCGACAAAGCACACTGGCGGTAAAGAGAAATATAAGCGCGCACCACCGCTGTTTCCAGCACCAGCCGTGCCGCCTGTTTCTCAGCCTCGGCCGCGGCCAGCTTATCCAGCCCTTCGGTATACGTTGCTTTTTCCTTGCCCCATAAATCCAGCGAATATTGAGCTGTGGCCAGCAGATTGGCATCCCACTCCCCGCTTCCGGCCAGGGCGGCCGGTTTGTAGGC
>CBDTYX010000381.1:0-1556 GCA_965364745.1 uncultured Desulfovibrionaceae bacterium
CTCAAGCAATTCGCCTTCAGAGACATTGACGACATCCCCGAGGAACGCTCCTGGAGCTGGGTCAATTTCGACGATATGCTGGATGCGGAATGGACGACCTCTGTTCCGGAAAAGGGCCATTATATAGCCTTTTCCCTGCGCCTGGACACCCGGCGCATTTCTCCGGCCGTGCTGCGCAAGCATATTGCCCTGACCCTGCGCGAAGAAGAACGCCGAAACAAAGAAGAAGGCAAAACCTTTATTTCCCGGGCGCGCAAAAAAGAAATCAAAGAACTGATTCAGGCCAAACTGATGATGCGCACCCTGCCTGTTCCGGCGGAATTCAACGTTATTTGGGATACACGGCAAAACATAATCATTCTGGCCTCCACCCACGGCAAAGTTATCGAACTATTCTGCAACCACTTTGCCGCCACCTTCGAGCTAAACCTGGAGCAGCTCACTCCCTACAGCCTGGCCACTCATTTTTTGGGTGAAAACATCGCCGTAAAGCTGGATTCTTTAACCGCCACGACCTTTGTGTAAGCGAAAGCCAAGCAGGAGCCATTCCATGACCGAATATCTCGGGCAAACCATTGATTTCATTTTGGGCCAGGAATTTTTGACCTGGCTGTGGCATAAAAGCGAAGCCCAGGACGGCCTGTTCAAGGACAAAAACGGACGGGAATTCGCGCTGTTTATGGAGCAGCGCATTGTGGTCCAGGGCGGCGAAGGCGAAAGCCTGGAAACCGCCACTGTGGCCGGACCCATGTCTGAACTGCGCGAAGCGCGCTTAGGCCTTGCCACCGGCAAAAAAGTCACCCGCGCCCTGGTGCGCATTGAGCGCGATGCCGATACCTGGCAGTTCACCCTCAAGGCCGAAGATTTTTCATTGAACAGCCTCAAAACACCCTACCAGGAAAAGCCCGGCGCGGATGACGACCCCGATGCCCTGCTTTTGGAAAAGCTCTATCTCGTGGAAGCCTGCCTGGAGCTTATTGACGGTTTGTATGTGGAATTTTTGCGCCTGCGCCTGGACGCCGCGGCCTGGGATGCTGAAACCGGACGCATCCGCGCCTGGATGAAGGATAATGCTTAGCTTGGACAGCACCGCCGGACATGAGTGAGCAACACCCTACCCCCCCTGGCGCCTTGGGCGCCTACCCGCCTCCGGAATTGCAACCTGAGACAGGCCCCGCCGCTCCGCTCCAAACAGCGCGCCGCGGCAACGCTCTGCACCTTTTGCGGCGCGCCCTGCGCAAACTCATATGGTTGGCTGTCGTCTTTTTCGGCATCACGGTCATCAGCTTCTGGGTTATTCACCTCGCGCCCGGTTCGCCCACTGATTTGCAAACCTCGCTTAACCCCCTGGCCGGGCAGGTGGCCCGCGAGCGCCTGAATGCTTTATACGGTCTGGATAAACCTATCCACGAGCAATACCTGGCCTGGATCAGCCGCCTGGCCACCCTGGATTTCGGGCAGTCCATGTCCAGCGACAGCCGCCCGGTCTGGGACAAAATCAAGGAACGCCTGCCCCTGACCCTGGGCATGAATATCGCCGCGCTGGTCCTCACCCT
>CBDTYX010000382.1:0-1554 GCA_965364745.1 uncultured Desulfovibrionaceae bacterium
AAGCTCCTTGTGGTTTTCCCTCCTCGTAGACAGCATAACCCAAGAGGATAGCATGGCGACTTATCTGGTGACCGGCGTGGCCGGGTTTATCGGCGCGGCTGTGGCCAAGGCTCTGCTTGAGCAGGGACACAGCGTGGTGGGCGTGGACAACTTGACCACGGGCTACACGGAAAATATCCCGGCGGGCACGGATTTTTACGAGGACGACTGCCAGGATGCGGGTCTTTATGCGCAGCGCCTGCCTAAAGTTCCGTACGCCGCCATTTTCCACATTGCCGGGCAGAGCAGCGGCGAAATTTCCTTTGATGATCCGGTGTACGATTTGCGCACCAACGGCGAATCCACGCTGCACCTTTTAAAGTTCGCCCTGGCGGTGGGTTGCGCGCGCTTCATTTACGCCAGCACCATGTCCGTATACGGGGTTAAGCCCGATGAGCCGATCAAGGAGGACAGCGAGCCTAAACCGCAGTCTTTCTACGGCGTGGGAAAACTGGCCAGCGAACACTACCTGCGCCTCTACGAACAATATGGCGTGCGCTCCACAGCCCTGCGCCTGTTCAACGTTTATGGCCCCGGCCAGAATATGGCCAACCTGCGCCAGGGCATGGTCAGCATTTTCATGGCCATGATGCTTGCGGACAACAAGGTGCACGTCAAAGGCAGCCCGGATCGCTACCGCGACTTCGTATACATCGACGATGTGGTCCGCGCCTTCCTGCTCTGCCTGGACAAGCCCGAGTCTGCCGGCCGGGTAATCAATATCGGCGGCAGCGGCCGTAAAACTGTGGGGGAACTGCTGGACGCCATGGCCGCTCTGCATGAACCTGAACACGGCAAGCCCGACATTCGCTTTTCCGGCAGCACGCCGGGCGACCTCATGGGCATTGCCGCGGACATCCGCCTGGCGAAAGAAATATTGGGTTATACGCCGGCCGTGTCTTTTGTCGACGGCCTCGCCCGCATGTACAAATGGGCTGCAGCAGCTATGGCGCCGGGCAGGTAAACCCCAATGAGCCGAGCCCCTTGAATTTCCCTCCCCCGCACTCATCCCTTCCTGAACCACGATGGGGGGGGCGTAAAGGACGATGGACTTAACAAGCTTAAAACAGAATTAACCCTGTAAAGCGAGGGTAGTTATATGCAACCACAAGGAAAAGCGCGTGAATTGTTCGAGGCTTTCAGCCGCCTGAATAACTTCGCCTATGCGGATGTGCGCCATTTGGCCAACCATGTGTTAACTAAAGCGCCGCACTGCAACGATATTCTGGAACGCTTCCTGCGCGGCGAAGAACCCCGCCGCTTCAGCCGCCTGGAAATTATCCGCAAAATATTCATGTGCTGGGTCGTCAACCTGGGCGCATACTTTTTGCTTCTCGGCGAGCGCCTGGCCCAGGCAAGGGCGGGTTTGCGCGCCCTGCCCAAGCTCACAGCCATGCGGGATTCATTGACTATTGTGGATATTTTCACCCTGGTGCACCGCATCAATATGGAAGGCAAATTTCAGGATTATTACTTGCCCGGCTTGTATGAAACTTTGGAAGAACGCAGCCGCAA
>CBDTYX010000383.1:0-1550 GCA_965364745.1 uncultured Desulfovibrionaceae bacterium
GTGGGTGGCCACAAAGCGGGTGCCCATTTGCACCCCGGCCGCGCCCATGCCGAGGTATTTGCGGATATCGAAGCCGGAGAAGATGCCGCCGGCGGCAATGACCGGCACGGCGCGGCCCACTTCGTCCTCCATGGGTTTGACCGCTTCCAGCACTTCGGGCAGCACGTGGTCGAGGTCGTGCCCGGGGTCGCTCAAATCTTCGGGTTTGAAGCCGAGGTGCCCGCCGGCCTTGGGGCCTTCAAGCACAAAGGCGTCGGGCATGTAGCCGAAGCGGGACATCCATTTGCGGCTGATGATCGTGGCCGCGCGGGCCGAGGAAACAATGGGGGCCAGCTTGGTGCGCAGCTCTTTGTTGGCGGCGTCGCAGGCCTCGCGCCAATATTTGGGCAGGTCGAGCGGCAGCCCCGCGCCGGAAAAAATGAAGTCGATTTGCTCCTGCAGGGAGGTTTGCACCAGTTGGGAGAAGTTGTTCAGGGCCACCATGATGTTCACGCCGAGGAGCCCGTCGGTTTTGGCGCGGGCGGCGCGAATTTCCTCACGCAGGGCCGAAGTGTCGGCCTCCACGGGGTCGGTGCAGATGTTGGGTTTGTTCATGCCGATCATGGCCCCGGCGATAACGCCGATGCCGCCTTCATTGGCCACGGCCGAAGCCAGGCCAGAAAGGGAAATGCCGACGCCCATGCCGCCCTGGATAATGGGCACAGGGGCAGTAATATCGCCGATTTTCAATGGGGGAAAAGACATAAAAAGCGCTCCTTGCAGTTATCGCATTTTCGCTTTGAGCTTGCCGCGTTAACGGTCGGCAAAGCCGCCCTGCGGCAATCTCGCAGGCGTTGCGAAGCAATGCCTCACAACGCCGGAGCATTTTTTCTTGACGTATAATTTCAATGTTAAAATGCTCTGCCGGCGAGGCTTCCCACCTCCCCGCCGGGCGCGCGGAGTTGTCCGCGCCTATTTATCGGCACTTTATGCCTAAACGCGCAAATAAGCAATGGGGTAGTTGCGTTTATATCTGTTTTTCGTCGTATTTTTTGACCGCGGGGGCGGACCTTGCGCGGCGGGGCGCGGCTTTTTACACCGACGAAGGCCCGCCGGGGGAGCTTGCGGTTTTGCGGCGCTGCCCGCTTTATTTTGCGGCGCTTATTGACAGGCGGGCCGGAAAAGTTGAAAAGAGGAGGTTACCCCTAAAATTTACGGCCGTGTATGCGGCATGGAGCATATATTTTGAGCATTTACAAATTTGAGCGCAGCGGCGCGAAGCCCACGGCGTACGGTTGCCGGGGGCGGAGGACGAAGTGATGGCCCCGCGCTACGGCATACAATTTTACCCCTGCGGGCAGATTTATTATTTTACCTCGCCGGATACGGTTTTAACGCCGGGCACGCCGGTGGTGGTGGATACCGGGCACGCTGAAAACCTGGGCACGGTGGTCAGGGTGGTGGGCGCAAAGCCGGAAGGCGGCTTGCCCGCCGCTTTTGCCGCGCCGGAAAGCGCCGGGCCGGAGCGCGAGGCGGAAGGCCAAAGCGCGGCGGCGGGCGGCGACGCGGGT
>CBDTYX010000384.1:0-1529 GCA_965364745.1 uncultured Desulfovibrionaceae bacterium
TTCAGAAATATTCAACACGCGGGGCGTGCGCAGAAGACCGATGCTTGGCGTGCGGGCGCTGAGAAAATCAGAAAACTCAATTCACAACCATGGGTAATTTTTGCCCGAGAGTGGCTGCATGCGCCGCGTCTGACCGGAGCTGTCTGCCCGAGCAGTTGCGCTTTGGCCAAGGCCATGGCCGATTATGTGCCTGACGGCACGGGTTTGGTTGTAGATTTGGGTGCCGGCACGGGCGCGGTGGTTGCGGCTTTATTAAAAAAAGGCATTCCGGCGCGCAGGATTGTGGCTGTGGAGCAATCCGCCCAGTTGGCGCGCTATTTGCGCGGCCGATTTCCGGAAATTGCGGTTTTGCGCGGTGATGCCGCTAAACTGTCACGGCTTTTGCCCAAAGGGTCTGTGGATTGCGTTGTTTCTTCGCTCCCGCTGGTTTCATTGCCGCAGGCAAAACGCGAGGCTGTTGTTCGCGAATTGAAGCTGGTTTTACAAGGTCGGCCGTTGGTTCAGTTTTCATACCTGTGGGGTGGAGCGTTTTTGGTTCACAATGGTCTGATGTGTATTAGCTCCACCCTGGTTTTGAAAAACTTGCCGCCCGCTCGAGTTATGAAATTTGTATAGCCGGGCAGCCGGCATAGTGGAATGCGCGGGCGGCTCTTATAGCCCGCCCGCGCGTTCAAGTCTGGTCAGACTTTCGTTCTTTCCGAGCCAGGCCATGATTTCCGGCAAGCCGGGGCCGGCCAGCGCGCCCGCCAGGGCTACGCGCAAGGGCGGACCTACCTGCTTCATTTTCAAGCCGTTTGCCTCTACATAGTCGTGCATCACGGCATGGATGTTTTCCGGCGTGAAATCGGCCAGATCGCGCAAATTTTCGGCCAGGGCGGCCACATGGGCGCGGCCCTCTTCGTTAAGGGCCTTGGCTGCGGCGGCCGGATCATAATCAAGCTCCGCAGCCGGGACGAGCATGAAGCGCATGGCCGCAGCCATGTCTTTCAGGCCTGTGGCCCGTTCGCGGAAAAGTTCAATGAGTTCGGCCAGGCGTCCGCCTTCGGGCGGAGTCAGCCCCAACTCGGCCAGAAAGGGCGTGAGCAGTTCGGCGAGACGGGCGGGCGCTGCCAGCTTCAGGTGTTGGGCGTTGAGCCAGGCCAGCTTTTCCGGATCAAAGGCCGAGGGCGAGGCGGAAAGGCGGCCTTGCGGGAATTTTTCAATAAGTTCCTGCAAAGTAAAAATTTCATCATCGCCGTGTGACCAGCCCAGACGCACCAGGTAGTTGACCAGGGCTTCAGGCAAAAGGCCGTCCTTTTCATACTCAATCACGGCCTTGGCCCCGTGGCGCTTGGAGAGCTTCTGTTTGTCCGGTCCCAGAATCATAGGCACATGGCCGAACTTGGGCAGGGGCAGGCCCAGGGCCTGGTAAATCAAAATCTGGCGCGGGGTGTTGGTCAGGTGGTCATCGCCCCGCAGCACGTGGGTAATGCCCATTTCCGCGTCATCCACCACCACGGCCAGGTTATAAGTGGGGGTGTTGTCCGGCC
>CBDTYX010000385.1:0-1516 GCA_965364745.1 uncultured Desulfovibrionaceae bacterium
GCATCTTCGGCCGTTGCGATGATATGCTCATCATCAAAGGCGTGAACATCTACCCCATGCAGGTCGAACGCGTGCTTATGTCCATGCCTGAAGCCGGCGAAAACTACCTTATTGAGCTGTACAAGGAAGGACCCGTCGACCAGATGCGCGTTAAAGTGGAAATCCGCGAAGAATACTTCCGCGACGACATGCGCGCCCTGCACGCCCTGCGCGACAAAATCGCCGCCGCCCTGCGCGACGAAATCCTCATCACCCCCAAAGTGGAACTGGTGGAATACAACTCCATCCCCCACAGCGAAGGTAAAGCCAAACGCGTCATTGACCTGCGCGATTGCGAGTAGAATGAACATAACGGGAGAGGGGAAACCTTAAGGGGCCGCGCTCCTTATAGTTTCCCCTCCCCGGTGCCGTCAGCCCCGGCTTTCTCGCGCTTAGCTTTGCCGGTGATGCGTTCAGGCGTTATGGCGTATACCGCCGTACGGGAATCGGAGCGTTGCATGGCCGCCTCAAAATGTTCCATATAATCAGGCAAATATTTAAGGCAAAGCTCACGCAGGGCCGTGTAGCGTTCGTCGCGATCCGCGATTTCAGTTACGCGGCCGAAAGCGATGACGCTTTCAAAATACGTGGTGAAATTATTGTGCTCGTAAACAGGCTTGGGCTGTCCCACGCAGGTGAAGCTGACCCGGTCATTGGCCCGGATATTATCGATCTTGCAGCCTTCTCTGGCGCAGTGGAAATAAATTTTATTATCTTTGTAGACAAAGGACAGCGGAACGCCGTACGGCTGGCCATCCGGAGAAACGCTGGCCATAACGCCGTATTGGGCGGAGTGCAAAAGTTGTCGGCAGTCGTCGTCGCACAGTAAACGATCTTTTCGACGCATGGGGCGATCAGGCATAACGGAGCTCCTGGGTTAAAATTTCATTTACGATAAAGCTTCAAGGTATAAAGTCTTGTCAATTTCCGCAATAAAATCATGCGGGTGGTGGCTGACTTGAATAATTTGCGTGGTTCGGCTTTGGGCCGCCAAAGATAAATCGCGCAAAAATGCAGCGTGGGATTTGGCATCCAGGCCGGAAAGAGCTTCATCCAAAAGCAAAAACGCCGGTTTGTGCACCAGGGCGCGGGCCAACAGCACGCGGCGGGCCTCGCCGAAAGACAAACTGCCGAACAAGCGGCCGCTTAAATGCTCAAGCTCCATACGTTGCAACATATCCGCCATGGCCGGGTACATTTCTGAAGTAGGCTCCTCATACAGGCCGATACTGCCGAAAAAACCGGACAGCACCACTTCTTCCGCAGGCATGTCCGCAGGCATGGCCTGGTGCGCACGATCGGAAACCAGCCCCATTTTGCGCCGCAAAGCCGGAATATTAAAGGGGCCGATTCGGCCGAACCAGCGCAACTCGCCGCCCAGGGCCGCCGGAATCTCTCCCCAAATAAGACGTAAAAGCGTGCTCTTGCCGCTGCCGTTGGGCCCGACGACAGCCCAATGCTCACCCGGATCCACCCG
>CBDTYX010000386.1:0-1515 GCA_965364745.1 uncultured Desulfovibrionaceae bacterium
GACCGCCGAGATGGCCGATGTCGCGTGGCCTCCGCGCCCGGCATAGTGCAGCGCGAAACCTATGCCCACAATAATGGCCACGGCCTCCAGCAGCCGGAAAATGACCGCGGTTTCTCCGTAATACAGCCCGCAGCCCACGGGCAGCAGAATGGACAGACCCATGCAACCTAAGATCAGGCCCACGACTCTGGAAATAGTCTTTAAGCGCATGGAAGCGTTTTATCCTTAATAAAAAAATAATGCGCCTGAGGCTTAAGCGGCGGCCAGGACTTTTTCCACCCAGGGCAGGGTATCGCGGGCGGCCACAATGACGATATGGTCTTCAGGCTCAATAACGGTTTTGCCCCAGGGGATAATCACTTCGTCGCCCCGGCTGATGGCCAGAATGAGCACGCCTTTGGGCAGATCCAACTCTTCCAGGGGTGTGCCCACAATTTTGGACCCGGCCAGGGCCACGGCTTCTATGGCCTCGGCTTCATCGCCCCGGATGGACACAGCCGAAATAACCCGTCCGCGCCGGATATATCGCAAAATGCTGTTGACCGCGGCGGAGTTGGGGCTGACGAAATAATGAATGCCGATGGCCTCCACCAGGGTGAAGTAGTCGTTGTTGTCCAGACGCGGGATCACCCTTTCCGCGCCTAGAGACTGAGCCAACAGGGAAATAAGAATATTGGTCTCATCAATGCCGGTCAGGGCCACCACGGCGTCCATCTCGCCGGCATTTTCTTCCAGCAGAAAATCCTGATCCGCGCCGTCGCCGTGCAGCACCAGAGTTGAGTTGAGAGTATCAGCCAGCATGTGGCAGCGCTCTTCGTCCTTTTCCGCGATTTTGACGTTGTAAACCCCGTATTCTTCCAAAAGCCGAGCCAGGCGCAGGCCCATATTGCCGCCGCCCACAATCAGAATATCTTTGGCCGGGGCCAGCTTGTTAGTGGCCAGTTTGCGCACCAGCCCCAAACTGTCGCCCAGGCAGGCGAAATAGACAATATCGTTTTCCTTGATCACATCGCGGCCCGAAGGCACCAGCAGCACTTCATTGCGCACAATGGCGGCCACGATGACCCCTTCCGGCGCTATTTCCCTGAATCGCCTAAGCTCGCAGCCCACCAGCGGACCTTCCTGGACCAGAAAACTTAGAAGCTTAAGCTTGTGATTGAAAAATTCATTGTATTCCAAAGCCCCGGGCGCGGAGAGCATCCGCTCTATGGTGCTGGCAACTTCTTCTTCCGGGTTGATCAGGGCGTTGATGCCCAAAGCGCCGTGGATAAGGTCCTGATGCCCGCGCGTATAGTCTTCATTGCGGATGCGGGCCACGGTCAACGCTGTGGGGGAAAGTTTGTTGCCGAACAGGCTGGCGATGATGTTGACAAGGTCGGAGTTGGTCACGGCCAGAAGAATATCCGCATCTTCAATGCCCGCCCGCTCAAGCACCACCGGGGAAGAGCCTTCACCATGAATGGTCTGCACATCCAGCACATCGGCTACATTTTTCAGGGCTTCAGCGTTATTGTC
>CBDTYX010000387.1:0-1504 GCA_965364745.1 uncultured Desulfovibrionaceae bacterium
ACAGCCTCGCGCAAAGGCAGGCCGTGGGCGAGATAGGCGGTGATGGCCGCGCCCAGAGTGCAGCCCGTGCCGTGATTGTTTATTGTATTCACCTTGGGTTGGGCCAGGCGCTGCGGCTCTTCGCCGGGCAAGGCCAGCCAGTCGGTGACCTCTATGTCGCTGTCAAAGTGCCCGCCCTTAATCAGCACCGCCTTGGGCCCCAAGGCCAAAATACGCTGGATGGCTTCCCGCAGGTCTTCCGGCGTGTTTATGCTCATATCGGACAGCATTTCCGCCTCAGGTTTATTGGGGGTGAGCAAATCAGCCAGGGGCACGACATATTCTATAAGCGCGGCCACGGCGTCTTCGGCCAAAAGGCGATGCCCGCTCTGGCTTACGCTCACCGGGTCCACCAACAAGGGGAAAGGCTTGCCTCCGGAGGTGAAAAATTTCCGCAAAGTTCCGGCCACGCTTTTAATAATTTCCGCGGAAAAGAGCATGCCGGTTTTGGCAGCGGCCACAGGAAAGCCTTTAAGCACCGTCTCCAACTGCAAGGCCACAAAAGCCCCGTCCGGGGCGTGAATGCCGGTGACGCCAAGCCCATTCTGGGCGGTAAGCGCGGTAATTACGCTGCTGCCGTAAGTATTCAAAGCCATGAACGTCTTAATATCCGCCTGAATGCCGGCTCCGCCGCCGGAGTCTGATCCGGCGATGGTCAAGACGCAGGGCGGCGGCGCCAGAATGCTTTCTTCACCCGGCCGGGCCTGATCGCTGCCGGGCAGCACCTTGTTCAGACTTTCCAATTCCAGCATAATTGTTCCCGCCCCTGTTTGACTTTAAAAAATTAGCCCCGGCAAAAAAACATGCAAGCTGCGCAATTGGGGTCAAGCCAACTTCTAAGGCTTTCCATAAATCCCTTCCCCATACCCGCCAATCGGAATTCAGGAAGGGGTTTCCCCCCTCCGGCGCATTCACGCGAAAATAACTTTACACCACCGCGCCGATGAGCATGTTGTCGCAGTGGATGGCTTCCGGGTATTGGTTGTCCACTTCGCGGTCGGACAAATCGGACAGCTTGCGGCCCATGGACTCCCGCATTTCTTTGGCGTTGTAATTGGACAGGCCCACGCCCACAGGTTCGCCGTCCGGATCGATAATACGCACCATATCGCCGATGTCAAAGTCGCCGTCCACGCCCACAATGCCGGCGGGCAAGAGGCTGCGCCCGCCCTTGCGCAAAGCGTTGGCCGCCCCTGCATCCACATGCACGGAGCCGGAGGCCACCTGATTATAGGCCAGCCAAAATTTGCGGCGGGAAATGCCGCGCAGTTCGGAACGCACCCAGGTGCCCAGATCTTCCCCGGCCAGGGCGCGGCGAAGCACGTCTCGCTCGCGGCCGGGTAAAATCAGGGTGGGCACGCCCAGCTGTGCGGCACGGCGGGCAGCCAAGAGTTTGGAATACATGCCGCCGGTGCCTACAGTGGTTTTTGCGCCGCACAGGTCTGTAAGATTAAGCGAGTGCACG